>NZ_JBISBU010000199.1:0-514 GCF_044385805.1 Haloferula sp. A504 | reverse complement strand
GATGGTGCTGGGAAAGCCCGCCCCTCCTCCCGAGTCCGACGGCGAGGACCCCGCACCGGAGGAGGACGAAAGGCCGAAGGGAAAAAGAAGCCGCCGCACCAAGGCTGACCGTTTCCCGAAGAACCTCAAGATCGTCATCGACGGCGTCGTCGATCCCGAAGAGGTCACCAAGGATCCCGACTCCTGGATGGGGTCAGGTGCTGCATTTTGACAATTGGCTACGGTGGTCATGGTAGTTTTGGGCAGAACGGCCCAGCTCTTTCCGTAGGTTTCCCGAATCCATCTCTAGGGTCCCAAAAAACTTAGAAACGCCCTCTCAACTATCTGAATAAGGTCGGTCGCGTGAACGGTACCAGGCGCTGCATTGCAACATCTTCAGCCTCTGGACCACCTCCCCGGAACTGCTTTCCCCCTCAAGATCAGGCTCCCGCCGACTTTGTCGGGGCACGCGCGCCGCCAAACATGCCCCCGGCGTGCCGTCATGTGGGCTGCTGGCCTATGGGGACATGTGATC
>NZ_JBISBU010000198.1:0-516 GCF_044385805.1 Haloferula sp. A504 | reverse complement strand
CGGCGGCCTCGGGCATTCCCTTGCTCCTCAAATCGGCCAACTCGGCCCGCAGCGACTGGAGGTAGCTCCTGGAATACAGCAGCTTGAGGTGCTCCAGCAGCTGCTGCTCCCCGCCCTCAACCTCGAAGCGCTGGAGAAACTTCTCGCGATCCGGAACCCGCACCAGCAGGTGGAAGTGGTTGCTCATCACGGCATAGGTCAGGACTTCCACCCCGGCGAAACGCTCCAGCCTTCGCATGATGCGGCAAAAGGCCTCCTTCTCCACGTCCCCGAACAGCATCTCCCCGCCGGCGGTGCGGCTCATCACATGGTAACGGTTCGCCTGCCCATCCGGTCCCAGGACCCGACGTCGCGCCGATCCCACTCCCCTGCGAAATCCGCCCGGATACTGCCCCGTCGGAAGCTCCGCCTTCTCGACCGGGTCGATCGTCGTTTCAGCATTGGTTTTCATGAACTTGTGGGGATTCTTAGCAACTGAGTTCAGGCGCGTCAACAACTGTATGCCTGGCATCTTAT
>NZ_JBISBU010000197.1:0-524 GCF_044385805.1 Haloferula sp. A504 | reverse complement strand
ACGACACCGTGTCCCTGGACTGGTCGAACTCGAGCGACAGCGGATCGGGGATGGACTACTATCAGGTGCAGGTGGACAACGGCAGCTCATTCAGCAGCCCGGAATTCGATGCAACACCCTCGTCATCGAACGACACCACCTCATCGCTTCCGGATGGCTATTACTACTGGCGGGTGAGGGCGCGCGACAATGCCGGCAACTGGAGTTCCTGGAGTTCGTCCCGGACATTCCGAGTCGACCGGACCGATCCGACCGTGCCGTCCTTGGCTTCGCCGAGCAACGGCAGTTCGACCGGCGACCAGACTCCCCGCTTCGACTGGAATAACTCGTCGGACTCCGGCTCGGGCGTGGATCACTACGAGATCGACATCTACGACGGGGATATCACCTGGGGCGACATCAACACCACGGTAACTATCTCCGAATACACCCCGGGAACGAACATCCCGTATGACACGATTTACTGGCGGGTTCGCGCGTATGACAATGCGGGGAACGTCAGCGCGTGGTCCAGCGTGTGGACG
>NZ_JBISBU010000196.1:0-594 GCF_044385805.1 Haloferula sp. A504 | reverse complement strand
CACGGAATGGCATGACGAATTGGAACCGCCCGGTGCGGATCCGCATGCCGGGTGGTGTGGGGGGTGACGGTTAGAACCCGTCACCTACCCGATTCGGCATTCGTTTTCATCTTGTCGTTGCTCTCTCCCATATCGACACCGGGTGATCGCCTGGGCTTGAGGCTGCGAGCTGATCGAAGCGTGATTGGTCAATGCCTTCGACCTTGCTTTTGATGGTTTCGACGACGGAATCGAAGCCGTCCCACGTTGAGTTCAATTCTACAAACTCACCGTATTCAAAATCGATCTCCAAGACCGTGTCGATCTCTGTAACGCAGTCCAATTTGTAGCCACCGATTCGGTAAATTTCGTTCCATTCAATTCCGAACGGATATCCGGGCTTATCCTCGCGCCATACTCCGCGATCATCTGCATAGAGACGAGGTGATGATGGATCGCTCATGTTTTCTTTGCCGAGACCCTATGGCTGCGACTTGAGGCATTCGGGCATCTCAGGGTGGGTTTGAGGGTTGAAAGGGAGGTGCCGTGTCTGGTTCAAGTCGTGGGCTATCCCACCGGCACGAGGTCGGCGGGACCTATCCACATTCAACACAT
>NZ_JBISBU010000195.1:0-609 GCF_044385805.1 Haloferula sp. A504 | reverse complement strand
CCTTCCCCGAAGTTAAACTATCACTCCCCACGAGTTATGGAAAAAACATCAATTTGCCCCTTGCCAAACAAGCAGCCATAGCAACGTCGAAGTCCACACACCTGCTGCCGGGAGCGCGGCTTCGACTCAGGTTGAGGGTGGTAGTGATGGTGAAAAATCCGACTCGGAGCGGGCAGCGGGTTGTGGTGCGACGCCTTGTTCGGCTTGATTTTGTTTCGGTTCGGCTGGCCGCCTTGCCTTCCTCCGGTTCGCGATTGCTGAGACTATCACAGCGAGAACAGTAGGCGTGACGATAACTAGACCAATGATGAATCCATCACTCATCCAATCAGCTTGAGCGGCTCCGGCTCCAATCCCAATAACGAACACGATGGGAATGGTCAGGAGGAGACCCATGGCGCAGAGCACTGCCCAAGGTATCGCTGGCAGCCACCAAAAGGACGACTCCATCGAAGCCAGGATCGCGAGCGCGATGCCGAGGGTCACTCGAAGGATCTGGTAGTGCAAAGGGGTCATTTTCTGCCGAGACCCTATGGCTGCGACTGGAGCCAGCCACGCGCCTTCGGGGTGGTTTGAGGGTTGAAAGGGAGGTGCCGTGTCTGGTTCAAG
>NZ_JBISBU010000194.1:0-614 GCF_044385805.1 Haloferula sp. A504 | reverse complement strand
TCCGTATTTCGCCTCGAAGTGGCCGGGCATCTCGCGCAGGGCCAGCCCCATGCAGCGGGTGGCGAGGTTGGGCTCGCGGCTGGCTTCGAGCACCAAGAAGCGCCGCAGCTGGACGACCAGCGGCAGGCGGCTGGCGCGGGTGAGCGGATCCCAGTCGATCCATTCGTCGCGGTCCTTGAGCCGCAGCGCCGCGCCCGACCAGCACAGCACCGCGCAGAGCACCGGGTAGCCCTCTTCGCCGTCGATGCGGTAGATCCCCTGCCAGACGGTGTTGCCGGCAGGCCTGCCGGCTTTCAGGTAGTGCTCGGCGTTGAGCGCGGCGCGAAGCTGGCTGATCTCGAAGTCCTCGGTGGCGTGGCGGATCTCGAGACGGCGGGTGAGCGGATCATGGGCAGAGCAGATGTGGAGGCAGTTCATCACCCGGATAACCTGCCGGCTTTGAGGGCGATGTCTAGCAAAAAGGAAACATCCCTTGCAACAGAGGCCCCGCAACTCCTGCGACACAAACGCCCTAGCATCCGGCGATGGCGACGGTGGTTTGTTCTTTATGGACGTCGAGTCCGAGGTAGAGTGCGGGTGCCGTGTCTGCGTTCGTTTTCATTCGTTGTATTCGA
>NZ_JBISBU010000193.1:0-622 GCF_044385805.1 Haloferula sp. A504 | reverse complement strand
AAAGGGGTCAGTGAAAGCGCCGGGATAAACCGGCTTGGAACAGAGAATGAAAGAGTCTCACAGAGAAGATGTAGCCAGTCACTCTGGCCACGGACCCTACGCCGGGGGCGGTGACGCGCCGGGTGTAGCATGGGCGAGTGGAGACGCAGGCCAGCCATTGAGCTCCGAAATCAATCATCCCGTGTGCCGACCTTGTACTGACAAGGGGAAGGCGACATCGTCCGCGCCGTCACGGCCAGGAGCGGACGGACACGGCGGAGTCGAAGACCCTGAGCATGTGTCGAAGTTCCAGGCGCGAGAACCGGGAGGGCCTGACGGCACCCTGGAGGAGGATGCGACTATGTCCTCGACCTGTGGATGCAGTGGTGGCGCGAAAGCCGCTGCCGCGGAGATGTGATCGTCGTTCGTTATGCGGACGACTTCGTCATCGGCTTCGAGAACCGGCACGAGGCGGAGGCATGCCTGGAGGCACTCCGGGAGCGCTTCGCGAAGTTCGGCTTGAAGCTGCACGATGGGAAGACCCGTCTGATCGAGTTTGGTCGGTTCGCCGACCGGCGCGGGAAGGGCGGGGGGAAGCGGGCGGAGACCTTCGACTTCCTCGGTTTCACGCACAAGTGCGCGA
>NZ_JBISBU010000192.1:0-657 GCF_044385805.1 Haloferula sp. A504 | reverse complement strand
AGCCCTTCCCCGAAGTTAAACTATCACTCCCCACGAGTTATGGAAAAAACATCACTTTGCCCCTTGCCAAACAAGCAGCCATAGCAACGTTTGAGTGGACGCGCGCCCCGATGGCGGCGCTTTCGAGTCAAGAGAAGCAGACCGAAGCACACTCGGCAATCTCCAACAAAACCGCTGATAGGCGTCGCTGTCTCACGGCTTGTTCTGCTGATTTTGTTGTATCGAGCGCTTTCGAGTCGCCTGACAATTCGGGCATCGAACCGCCTGACTGTAGGGAGACGCCTTCAACACCTCAAAGTAGTATTGCTGGGTTTCAGCACGCCAAGTCTCGTGGGTTCCGCACTCGACGCAGTCATACTCGATATCCTCGTAGTAGGCTGGCGGCAGAATCAGATCTGCTAGTGACGAGCTGTCTAGATCGACGGGGATTGCGTGCTCGGGAACATCCTTCTCCGATTCGATTAACCCTCGTTCGATCAACTTACGAATGCGTGTCAGCCTCTGCTCGTTGAGAAGTCGAAGCCTGAGCTTGATATTCTTCTTGTCGGCGAAGGTCATTTTCTTTGCAGATTGAGGTAGGGACGCCGGTCGCCCGGCGCCCCCCTCGCAGATCCCGGCGTGCGGAACTACCGCACCGGGCTCCTCGGATGGACGCGC
>NZ_JBISBU010000191.1:0-672 GCF_044385805.1 Haloferula sp. A504 | reverse complement strand
GGGTCCTTTTGCGGACCCTCTCTGTCTTTTCGTTCATGGGGTTCCATTCTCGACGTCACCCCTTTTCCGCGCTAGAAAACGCTCATGAACTGGTGGTTGGCACACCCACGTCCACATCGACGCCCTCCAGCAGATCCACGCCCGCTGCCACCCCCACGGCAGTGCCGGAGGCGGTCCGGGTGACCAACCGACCTTTCCCAATGGCCCATCCGAGGACCCTTGGGGCGACCCGCCGGAGACGCCACGCCCACGACCCAACCCGCCCACGGAAGGAACTGCGGTTCCGAGAGCCGAAGCGGAATTGACTTCCAGCCGCACGCCCGAAGTGCTACCGGCTAGCCCCATGCCGCACACCCTTGAGCCGCGACCCGCACCGCTCGTCCCGGAGCGGAAGCGCGCCGCCGCCCCGGCATCGAAATCCCCGCCCGAGGACGATCCGCCCGCGGCCAGACCGGTCGGGCTCCCCAAACGCCCACCAAGCCCGGCAGGTGAAGTAACAAACTCTATCTCTCTAACCGTTAGCGACTTGCCGGAAATGGGCAAGGCCGACCGAAGCATGCGTGTGACGTATTACGGTTACCGTTGGTATGATCCCGTGACCGGCAGGTGGCCATCCAGGGACCTGATTGAAGAACGGGGCGGAGTGAACCTGTATGTGTTCGTAGGCAATAA
>NZ_JBISBU010000190.1:0-684 GCF_044385805.1 Haloferula sp. A504 | reverse complement strand
CGCTTCTGCCAATTCTGCAGCGTCATGTAGTTGATCTCCATCTCGCGGCAAATGTCGCTCTGGCTGAGTTTCTCCGTCCAGATGGCCAGTACTGCCCGGGCCTTCTCCCCCGCGCTGTAGCGGCGGGAGGGCTGGCGGCGTTTCGCCCGCTTGCGCGGGGTGGGCTGCGGGTTGGTCTTCTTCTCCGGCATCGGGCCGGGATTCGCTTTGGATGTCATATTCGAGTTCGTTGGTGGTTTGGTCTTCGCCGTCGAGGCTGAGCTTGAGCTTGCCCTTTTCGGCATGGAGCACGACGGACTGCCCCTGCATGCGCCCGACCATGTAGAAGGGCGCGCGGGGACGGCCACGCAGGGCCATTTCCAGCACGTTGTCGCGGATGCCCTTCTCGAGGGTTTCGCGCAGCTCGTGCTGGATTTCGAAAAAGCGGTCGGCCGGACACAGCCCGCCGATCCCCTGGTGGGGCCGCTTGTGATTGTAGTACTGGATCCACAGCCGGATCCGCGCGCGGGCCTGCTCGAAGTCGTCGAACTGGGCGCGGGCGAGGAACTCGCGCCAGATGCTGCCCCAGAAGCGCTCGACCTTGCCGAGGGTCATCGGGTGCTGCGGCTGCGAGCGGATGTGGGACACGCGGTCCTTCTGCATCTCCTTCTGGAAGCGGCTGGTGCCGCGCCAGGTGGCATACTG
>NZ_JBISBU010000018.1:0-96692 GCF_044385805.1 Haloferula sp. A504 | reverse complement strand
CCGTCGAGGCCGACGACGATAAGGTCGCCTGACGCCTGAAGCGCCCGCCCCCGCCCTGGCTACCGGGGCGAGGGGTCGGATTTAGGACGCTTACGTTGCGTCGGGCTCTGGTCACGTCCCTACGGAAGATCAACGACCGGACGACCCGAAGACTGCGCAAGGCAGGGTGAGCCACCAACCTCAGATTATCCCTACAGACCGTCAGGGAGAGAAATCCAATTCTGACGCGGAAAATTTGCCCTTGCTTCGGGACTAGCGGCCTGACGGCAGCCACGCCTTCGACCCTATAGCTTGCTAAGCGCGGTCTCAAGTGTGTCCTTGACCATCTTCTTCTTAATGGATGGATCTTCCTTCTGGAGATACTCGACTGCAGCAAGATCGTCTCCACGTTTCCTGTTCTGGCGCGGCTCAAGCGCTTCGATCAGAATCGCCTCTAACGCAGGAATCATCTTCGTCGCATCGAAGGTAGCAGAGAGCTTCCCAAGTGCGCCGGAGTCGGAGACGGGAAGAAGGCCAAACCATGAGAAGCGATCCCAGCGGGCCGACATACGATCAATCGTATGCTCATAAAGCCGCCGGCCAAGAGGCCTGTCCGTCGTCCTCCCCACGTAGATTACTTCACGCCCATCGTAGAGGAGATAAATCCCGATCTGCTTTGTGAAATCGACCGGTGTTGCGCCTATCTGCTGCATCCCGAGAAGTTTGGGCGTCGCCATCCACTCAATAGCCTCTCGCCGCCAGAACATCCCGAAGGAACTAACGATTGCATACTGCTCCTCTTCCTCTGGCTCAGGTTTGACGACACCCGGCTTCTTCGTAGGCATTTTGGGTCCGGCCTTCTGATTCAGGGCGAATGTGCCCTTAGCTACCCGGACGTATGGTGCCTCCTCGCCGAGCTTCTTGATTGACGCGCTAATCTGGGCATTGACAGTCGCAGCAGGCGTCGCACCGAGACTGGTGCGCAATCCGTCTGAGATGATCTGCTCTGTAATCTCCTTGTAGTGTAGGGGCTCCGATGACGCGGCCAGCACCTTGTCTATGGCTTTTTTCCATGTGAGTTCTTTCGACATAAGACGTCAGTTCATTTGCTTATAGAATAGATGTCCTCACATCTTCTTTCCTCACTGCTCCCAAATGAGTCTGAGATCGTCACGTGAGAATCACCTTTACTAGTGACTAGAAGGGCTGACGTCGAGCCGATTCCCCTGAGCACGGCCTGTGCAGGAGTTGACGCCAGGGCCCCGGTCAGATGCCGAACCTGATCGAAGACGCCCTCGCCTCGAAGCTGGCCACCTGGCTCGCCGACAACCGCCCCGAGGCCCTGCCAATCTCCGTTCCGATCCAGGTCGCCAACCGGGACGAACTGCGAACGCGGCCCTGCATCGTGCTGGCCACCTCCGACACGAAACCAGTCTCGGGGGCACGGCACACCGCCCGGATCAAGCTCGACGTCCACCTGTTCAGCCAGGTCGACGACACCTCCGCGGAGACCAGCGCCGTGTGGGCCTGCGAGCTGGCGCGACTGCTCGCGGGCGTGGCGGCGATCCAGTCGGATCTGAACGACGACACGTTCTGCCTGCATGACCTCCTGCTCCGTGATTCCGCCACCGTCCCAGATGAATCCCGGGGGCGTGAAACGGTGGTCAGCTACGAGGCGGTTGTTTCCGCGGTGTGACGGTTGACATGCCGGCAGCGGTCAAATGGCCGCATCGCTTCTGGGCACGACCGGTAACTGGGGGATTCCCCAGGACGAAGCCGGCATCCTGATCACCGACCTGTCGTTCGACTTTTCCAACCAGGAGAAGCCGGTCCTCGACAAGGGCGGCGAGATCATCGGCCTCGCGCTCTACCAGGAAATGGCCGAGGTGAAGCTCTCGGGACTCGTGTCGAAGGACACCCCGTTCTCCGGAAAGGTTGGAGCCGCCCTCACGCTCGCCAACACCGTGCCCGGCCACCTGAACGGCAGCGGCGGCACCACCATCGTCAACCAGATCTCCCGAAGCCTGAACAACGAGGACTTCGAGAAGATCGACATCACCGCCAAGTACTACCCGTTCGTCGCGGCGGGAGGCGGGTCCTGATCACCAACACCTGAGATCTCGAGATGAACGCCGTATCCCACCTGTCCTCCACCGCCACCAGCAATACCTGCCTTGCGGCTGCTCTCGTGGCGGTCGGTATTCCGCTCGCCGAGAAGCCCTTCGTCCGCGTTGTCGGCGACGGGATTCGCGGCGAGCGCGTCGTCTGGTTCTTCGAACCGCAGAGCCCGGACGGGAAGTTCCAGACCAAGGAGCTGATCACCGCGTGGAACGACGACGCCTGGCACCTTGCCAATCCGGAGCATCCCTTCGCCTACATCAAGTGCGCCCTCAAGAACCGGGAGCGCCTCGTCGACAAGGTGAAGCAGGACGTGCCGCTGGCCTGCGTGAAGCGTCGGGGCAAGATCGCCCTGCTACCACTCGACGCCTCTCCTCGCACCGAGGACCTGTTCCTTCGTCACCTGTGAGCAACCTGTGAACAAGATGGAAGATCCCGACCGCCAGAAACTCCTGTCCGCCGCCTTCCACGAGGTGGAAACGATCATCGGAGGGCACACCATGCGCCCGCTCTCGCTGGCCAGCTACGACGTCCTGCTCCGCACCGGCAACCCATTGGTGAAGGGCAAAATGCCCGAGGAGGGCACCCCGGAGTTCACCGCCGCGCTCATGGGTTTCGTCTACGCTCACTGTGCCCCTTGGCCCGACGTGGTGCGGGCGTCCTTCGACGACCAACGCTTCCGCGAAGAGACGCTCATCTTCTGCGGCGGCTTGACCCCGGCCGACTTCCAGACCGCCTTCCAACGGCTTGAGGAACAATCGAAGCAACTGGAGGCGGCGCAGGTGGAACCCGCATCGGAGCTGGGCGGAAAAAAGCCATCCCCTGCGACGAGCCCGGCTTCGTAGCCGCGCAGGTGTTCGCCATCGCCGCCGAAACCGGCTGGCCCGAGGAACGGGTCCTGTTCATGCCGCTGGCTCGACTTACCCAGTATCAACACTGCTTGCTGCGGCGCAATGGGGTTCGGACGCTAAGGGTGGAGCGGGATGCAGGTCTAGCTTCACCGAGCATGAAACTCGGTGAACTCCGGGCAATCTGGAAAGCCTCCACTGATACACAAAATGAGCCGCCCCACGAGTTTGAAGATTAGTGATTGAGAACACCTTGTGCTTTCTCTGAGACCAGGGATTAGCTATCCTTCGCCAACCACAAAAACCATTATGGCCGCTCCCAGAGAACGAAAGTCACACTGCTGCAAATGCCCCTGCGGAGAGGGATCAATCCTCGACGTATGTATCGAAGTGAATCCGAATAGTGACTATGGGCACGACGAGTGGTCCTACGAAATCAACTGTTCGACCTGCCGTGGTGAATGGCGGATTGCCGGGCAGAACCTGAAGCAGGTAAACGGCTCGGAGACGATTGCGATCAGCTCATTGCCTAAATAGGCCGATTTCGACTGCAGTTTCGCCAGACGGTTGACTGCCGCGTATGGGCATGAGCGCCCTGACCGTCACCCTCGGAGCCGACATCACGGCACTCCGTCGAGCGATGGCCGGCGCGACCGACCTCGTGGCATCGTCGGCCCGCCGGATGAGCCGCCTCACCGGTGCCGGACTCGCCGGACTCGGCAAGGGTGGCGCTCTCGCCCTGCAGAAGGGCTTCGCGCTCACCGGCACCGCACTCAAGGCCGGGATCGGAACCGCCCTGGCAGGAGGGGCGGCTGCTGTCGGTGCCGGGGTGAAAGCGGTCAACGCCGCCGCCGACTTCGAGCAGACCCAGGTGGCGTTCACCACGCTAATCGGCGACGCACAGAAGGCCGAGGAGACGCTCCTCAAGCTCCGCGAACTCGGAGCACAGACGCCCTTCGAGTTCCCGGAGCTGGCTGACGCCGGCCGGAAGCTCATCGCCTTCGGTGAGGGTGCCGACACCGTCCCCGAAACCCTGCGGCGAATCGGCGACGTGTCCGCGGGCATTCAGGCACCGGTCAACGAGATCGCGGAACTCTACGGCAAGGCACGGGTCCAGGGACGGCTCTTTGCCGAGGACATCAACCAGCTCACCGGTCGCGGCATCCCGATCATTGGCGAGCTGGCGAAGCAGTTCGGCGTCTCGGATTCGCAGGTGAAGAAGCTCGTCGAGTCCGGCCAGGTCGGCTTTCCGGCCATCGAGCAGGCGTTCATTTCGTTGACCTCCGAAGGCGGGAAGTTCCACGGCATGATGGCCGCCCAGAGCCAGACGACGACCGGCCTGTTCTCGAGCCTCAAGGACGCGATCAACGAGACGTTCCTGATCCTCGGGCAGCCGATCAATGACGCGATCCGGCCCCTCATCGCCGAGGCAATCGGACTCGTCCAGAAGCTCGCGCCGATGGCAAAACGGGCGGGCGAGGCGGTGAAGGGCGCCATCCAGTTCGTGATCGCCGCCTTCAAGAGCGGACAGATGCTCGACCTGGTGACCACTTCCCTGAAGCTGGGATTCACCGAAGCGGTCAACTCGCTGGTGAACGGATTCCGAATCGCGGTCGGATTCCTCTGGAACGCGCTCACCGACGGATCGATGTGGGCGAACCTCGGAAAGCTCTACATCGGCATCGCGATCAAGTTCTACAACCAGATCCTCCGGGGCATGGAGACGGTGATCAACTTCATCGCCGCGGGCATGGAGTGGGTGGGCGCTCTCCTCGTGAAGCACCTCCTCAAGATTCCGGGCATGGACAAGCTGCTCGGATTCAGCGCGGAGGACGTGAACACGAACTTCGGCGAGCTCTACCGCAGTCGCCAGGACGGGAAGTTCTTCGGCCTCGACCTCGCCGGCATGGAGAAGTTCGGCGACCAACTCACCGGTGAGGGGGCGTCGGGACTGGGCGAGCGTCTCACGGCGGCAGCGGCAAAAGCCATCGAGGATGCCGGGGCCAAGGGCGAGTTCATCGACACTTCCGGGATGCAAGACAAGTTGGTCGGCATCATCCGGACGATTCAGGATGCGGTGCCGAAGCCCGGGGATGCCAAGGAGGCGGCGAGCAAGGTCGCGGGAGCAGCGGGCACCGCCAACGCTCCGGGCCTGAGCACTCAGCAAGCGAGGCTCGCCCCAATCGTCACCTCCCTGGCCAAGGTGGGTGGCGGCGGATACTCGTCCGGTGCCCTGGATGCCCAGCGGGAAAACAACCGGCTCACGGGAGAGACAAACCGACTCCTCCAGGAATCCAACCGGCACCTGAAAAAGCTCGGGAACGGAGGCACCCTGACGGCCGCCTTCGGTTGACGCCGTGCCCCGGCCAAGATGCCGAGACACGTTGCCATCCAGCCGGGACGCCTCTACCCGCAGCCGGGCTATTCCGTCCAGATCGACAAGGAGGGCAAGTGGACCGCCACCCAGATCTTCCTCTGCCACCGCAACTCGGCCGTGGCGCTCATGCCCCGGCCGGGCACGCCGCACCCGGAGATCCCGTTCATCACGATCTCGCAGGTCAGCGCCAGCATCACCGAAGGCGACCTTGCCGAAATCACCTGCAACTACGCCGGGGCCGAGGAAAAGGATGAGGAGGACGAGAAGGCCAACGCGGTCTACACGATGGGGCTGTCGCTCAGCGAGGAGCCGATCCTCACCCACCAGCGCTACAAGGACCTCGAAGGCAAGGAGCGTGACGCCCTCCAGATGATCCTCGCGGGCAAGGAGAAGGACGACCAGGGCAACAAGCTCAAGGACAAGATCGAGAGCGAGCGCGGCAAGGAGGTGCTCGCCAAGATCGAACGCGGCCAGACCAGCTACTACAGCCCGCGGGTGACGTGGCGGGAAAGCTGGGTTCGCGACAAGCCGGCCGCCGCCGGGGAGCTGAACGACATCGGCAACATCGCCGACCCGTCCGGCCCGGCACCTAGTCTCGCGGGCGGCCGGAACTGGCTTCTCAACGGCGTCACCCAGACGCAGGAAGGCAAGTCGTTCCGCCTCGAGATGGAATGGCTCGCCAGCGACCGGGGAGGCTGGGACCCGGAAATCTACAAGGATCCATGAACCGGCTCCCGCAGAAGAAGAAGCGTGGCGACCCGATCCTCGCGGAGGACTGGAACACGCTCCTCGATGCCATCGCGGCCCGCACTCCACGCCCGGGGACCGGTCTGGAGCTCATCGCGTCGTCCGGTGGCTTCGCATACTCGCAGCCGTCGAACCTGATCATCCCGCGCCAGTCACTGCCCCCGTTCGCGGTGATCGGGATCGAGAAGCAGGAGGGCGGGGCTGGCGACACCTACCAGGTCATCATCAAGGAGGGCTGGGTCATCGAGCGAAAGCCGAAGACCGAGGATCACCCGGCGGTGAAGTTCCACATGCCGAAGTCCGGCAGCGGCGAGGATGGCGTCACCCTGGACACGATCCCGCGCCCGAAGATCGAGATGAAGATCGGCGACACTCTGTGGTGCACGTTCAAGACGGACATGATGGGCGAGATCACCGAGGAACCTGAGATGAAGGTCACCTCCGAGGACGAGGACGGCGTCCACTACGCGCCGGTCGACCCGGAGGGATCAGGCATCGACGGAGACTACGCCGTGAAGATTCTCAAGCTGGAGGACGACGAAGGCACGCCGAAGGTGAAGGTCTACCAGCAGAGCGACATCGAGCATTGGGCGCAACTCTGGACCGGCGAGAACCTGGGCAGCGGCGGGCGCGTCTACAAGGAGCACAAGGAGAGCGAGAACATCTTCAAGTTCCGTTCGGTGCGCGGCGACTACGGGATCCAGGAGGCGGAAACCAGCGACGAGGTTGAACTCGACTTCTGGGGGAAGAACGTCGGCGAAGGATGCCCGGTGTGGGTCGAGCCGACTGACGACGAGGGGCAGCCCGAGGACGACCCACCGGATGGCCCAGCCAAGTTCCGCTCGATTGCCGGCCGCGAGAGCCAGCCGCAGATCCAGGTCGAATGCGAGGCGGCGAATCCCGGCGACCCTCTCCCCGAGACGATCCGCGTCGTCGGCAACAGCGTCGATGGCGCGATCCTCCTCGATGACGACGGCACCACCACCGAGCTGGCCCGCTGGCAGGATGGCCTGGTCACCACCCCCGGCGAGAACACGCTCAAAGTGGAGGAGTTCAAGGTCTGCGTGAACGGGTATCCCGAGACCCGGAAATTCGTCGTCGTCCCCTGACCATGGCCCACCTCATCGCACCCATCACCGTCGAGGGCATCGAAATGTGCTGCGACCCGGTCACCCGGCGCACCACAGAGATACTCATCGAGGCCGCCAACGCCATCGGCCCGAACGAGTGGGAGATCTACCGGGCGAACGCCTACGGAGATTCCGAATCCAACCCGAGTGCGGAGAGCGAGGAACCGGTCAGCGGCACCGTCGTCTTCGGCGTGTGCTGCGGCACCCAGGTCGTGCTGGAGGTCTGGGGCGAGATCGAAATCCTCAACACGGGCTTCGACTGGCTGGAGGTCCGGCTCAACGGAGCCCGGGAGTTCTACCACGAGAGCACCGAGGTCACCGATGCGGACCCGTGGGGCAAGGTCGCGGTCGGCCCGTTCAACGTGACGATCAACCTTCCGGACCGCCCCTGCGGCAATATCATCGAGATCGACGGCTCGACCGACGACGCCATCGCCAACAATGACGTGTGGTGGAAGGCGAAGATCCTGTCGATCCAGTGAGGCCGGTTGACAGCCCACCGGAGGCGTGAGGCTCTACGTCGACCTTGAGACGCTGCAACTGATCGAGGGCCCGGGATTCCGCAACCCGATCACCTCGTTGCGCTTCAAGCGGGGCGACGGGGCGCGGCTCGATGTCACCTTCCTCGCCAACGGGACCACCCCGACCGAGATCGGCGACTCTGGCAGCCTGGAGCTGCGGTTCGGGGCCAAGCCACGAGGCCGCTACGACGTTGGCTACCTGGTCCACGAGTCCGACTGGACGCTTCCCGACGTCGGTGCTGAAAGCCCACTCTACCAGTGCTCACCGTCCTTCAACACGGTGGAGCTCGACTCGGCCATGCAGGTCGGGTCGTCCACCGGCTCGGAGCTTTCCGAGATCACCCTCATGGGCGAGATCACCTGGCGAGAGGGAGCGGGCGAGCCGACTTCCACGCGCACCTTCCTGGTGGTCGTCGAAAACGACGTGAACCGCGGGACCGAGGGCGTTCCGACCGACGCCGACCCACCCTATCCGGCACCCGAACTCCTCCTGCTGCTCTCCAATACCGACTGGCTCGCCTCGAAAGCCGTCCGCTACGACGCGGCGCAGACTCAACTCGACCAAGCGGCCCGGGACCAGTTCTTCGCGAACTTCGGTGCGACCCTCGCCGAGGAGTTCGCAGGTCCAGCCCTCCGTGCGGTCCAGCTCCTTGATGAATACGACAGCGCGTGGCTGACCTACGACAGCTTCAGCGGTGAGGCCTACCTCAATGCCGGTCTGCTGGCAGGGAACCATTTCTCCGGGAATGCCATCTTCGACACATCACCAGCCGAGGCCATCAACCTGGACAACCGGGAGCTGATTGATTCCTTCGGCTATCCAAGTGCCTCGTGGAATGGCTCCACCTTCTCGATCCTGATGCCCGACCTCACCGTCGCGGCCGTGGCGACCGACTCGTTGATGGACTCCGCTTACACCCCGGCCATCGACATCTTCAACCGCCAGTGCCTGGATTCCGGTGGGAACCCGGTCTTCGAATGGGGCGGCGGATACGGATACCTTTTCTCCGATCTCGGGGTCTCTGGCGGTATCTACGGCGACATACTCTACGAAGTCGGAGGGGGCACCCCCTCCGTTGACCTTGCGAACCGCCAGCTGCTCGATGCTTCGAGCCAGGGCGTCCTCGATTGGAACGGAAGCGAGATCTACCTGAACCAGGACATGATCTCAGGCCCCTACTCGTTCATCTCGGACGTCTTTGCCTGCTACAACGGAGGCAGCTATCTCTACGGCATCAGCGACACCATCGACCTGACGACTGCCACTTCCATCACCGTGTCCGGGGGCATCATTACCGGCTACGCCTAATCCAAACCATCGAACCACCACCATGAGCCTGCTCGCCAAACCACAAGCGCCGGTCGTCCCGGCATCCGTCCGTCTCCGTCAGGAGGTCGCAGTCCTGTCCCAGGCACCTCGCCGCATCGCCGACAGCCTCTTCCAGGCATGGAAGACGAGCTTCGACCTGCTGTGGTCCACCACCGGGGGAGTGACCCCTGCCGACCGCATCGCCGCCATGGGAACCAACGCTGCTGAGCTGTTCGAGTCGAGTTCCGCCCTCGTGCAGTTCCTGGTCGAAGTAATCGGGGACAAGGACCCGGAGATGATCGCGCAGATTCAACAGCGGGTCGCCGCGATCCCTGAGTTCACCGCCCACGAGGACGGCACCGTCACGCTGGATTGACAGCAGCCACCGGGCGATGCGCTCACCCATCGACATCGAGTTCGTCTTCAAGGGGGTCGTCGGCACCGCGTCTCCGGTGCTCGGCGTCATCACGTCCTTCCAAGAGCAGATCGAATGGCACCTGCGGATCGCCTCGCTGGTTGTTGGCCTGGCGGTCGGGCTACTCTCGCTGGTCAGTCTGTGGAAGAAATTGCGGAAACGCTACTGATAACACAATCCTCACGTCCAGAATAAGGCCGACCGAGTTTGGGCGGTTTCTGTTGCACTACCTTCCGGTGAAATTGATCTGCGTATCTAGGTCCGATCAGTTCGGGAGCGCCACCCCGCTGGCCACCTGAACCGCTCTGGGGCGAAAAGTTCTGGTCCCATCGCCAAGTTGACCCCAATCATTGAGGCCCATAGCCCAGAGCGTCCCATCCGTCTTCACGTAGAGGCTGTGGTGATAGCCCGCTGCGACCTTCGCTACGCTTTGGGCAATCTGCACCGGACTGTGCCGGTCCGTCGTCGTGCCATCGCCCAATTGGCCGTGTCTATTCCACCCCATAGCCCAGAGCGTCTCATCCGTTTTCAAATAGAGGCTGTGATACTTCGCATCCAGCGAGACTGGCGCCACCCCACTAGCCACCTCTACCGGACTATATCGGCGCTCTGTCGTACCGTCGCCCAATTGACCATAGCCATTCAAGCCCATCGCACAAAGCGTCCCTCCCTCCTTCACGAAGAGACTGTGCCCCCCAGCCGCCGCCAGCTGTACGACCTCGCTGGCCACTTGCACGGGGCTAAGGCTCCCATTACTCGTTCCATCACCAAATTGTCCGAGGCTATTGCTACCCGTAGCCCAGAGCGTCCGGTCTTGCTTAATGTAGAGACTGTGGTCTTCACCTGCCGAAGCTACTCTGACCCCACTGTCGATCTGCACTGGACTGTACCGATCAGTAGTCGTGTCGTCGCCCAGTTGACCGCGATGATTATACCCCATAGCCCAGAGAGTCCCGTCCATCTTCACGTAGAGACTATGGGCCTCACCTGCAGTGGCCTGTGCCACCCCACTATCTACCTGCACTGGGCTATAACGCGACTCTGTAGTACCGTCGCCTAGCTGACCGTCTCTATTGTACCCCATAGCCCAGAGCGTCCCGTCCGTCTTTACGAACAGGCTGTGATAATAGCCCGCTGCGACTTTCGCCACGCTTTGAGCGACTTGTACGGGACGTCGTCGGTCCGTCATCGTCCCGTCGCCCAATTGGCCGTAGTAGTTGTATCCCATGGCCCAGAGCGTCCCATCATTCCCCAGGAAAAGACTGTGCGCCCAGCCCGCCGCGATGGTCGCCGCGAACGCCCCCGGTAGTGGCAGGAAATACTCCGTGGCCAACACACGAAATCTCATTTGGTCTGTGTTCTGGTTCGGCCAGTCCACCCCCGCATTCCAGACGATGCTCCGATTGGCGCCAGGGCGCACAGCATCTCCCACATGACCCTCGACCGTCACCACCGGCACGTCCCAAGTCACCCCGCCATCCGCCGAGGCCTCAAGAGTGACCTCAAGTGTCTCGGAATCACCGTCGATCAAGTCGTAGCGCACGGTCACCGTCCTCTTCCCCTCGTCCTGTGAAGCCCGGACATTCCGCACTACCGGGACGCTGGCATCCGGCCCGTAAGACACGCGGATGCCTCCTGCCCACTCGTCGTCGTTGATCCCATCGACATCAGCCAGGGACTTCACCGCATAGTAGGTCTTCGATCCTGACGTGAAGTCGAGATTCACCGTGAGCGACAGGCTGGCGACACCTGCAGCGTGCGCCATGGAAGTCACCACCGGCCCGGACACCGAAGCCTCCCGGATCTCCAGTGCCCCGGACTCGGCAAACGTTGCGCCAACACCAGGCCGCACACGGAACTGGATGCTGCGTTCCGCATCGTTCACCGACACAGCGTCAAAAACGTACCCGCTGCCCTCCGTCGCCGGAGCACCAAGAACCGGATCGGTTTGGTAGAGCTGGGCTGAAGCATCAACCGCAAACAAGAGTTCCGCCCCAAGCAGCATGGAGAGGAAGCGGCTATTTCTGTTCGTCGACATTACGATCAGGGGGCGTCTAGTTTTCAGGGATGTAGAGGTCGTCAAGGACTCCGTCGACACTTCTCAAGGAGAAGTTATGGAAGCGCACCGGCTCCTCGCGAAGATTGACCGGAATGGGTTCTGCGCCAGAACTCGGAGGCGCTTGATACGCATTGCGATGAGGCGGACCATGGGGCCCATCTCGTTCAAAAGGATCGAAAGGATCGCCTACAGATGACTCTCTCCGACCCCAACGTCCCTGCCACTTTTCAAACCATTCAGGCATCGGTTGGAGTTGGTAGCTTCTCTCGTAGGGGCGGGAAGTGCGCTCGACAGGCCCTATGTAGCCGAGTCCGTCCCAAGGATTCTTATACTGAATCTGGGTCCCTAGATAGGGCGGGAGTTCGTCGTTCACTAAATCCGTCGCCAAGTGGTATGCAGGCTCTGGTCCACCTGGGGCAAAGTACGTTGCATGGGTGCCGTCCGCCACATAGATGAAGGGTCGCCCATTCCCATCATGAGGCACATGATCAATCTCTTGAGGGTTGGGGGGCAAACTGCCATCTTCACTATCCCAAGCCAATGTCTGCCCGTAGTAATGCTGTGAGGCGGTTGCAGAATAGGGAGTCATCCACTCGGCCTTTGAACTCCTACTGGCTGGATTCCACTTCCTCAAACAGACTTGGGCATACTCCAGATCGCCCTCGTGATGAGGGATTCCGGTCAAGGGCAAGTCAACTGAACTGTTGCTATAATCGTAGAACAGCCAGTACTGGGCAAACAGATACTCTTCATTTGCCGTGTCTCGCCGCTCACCCGTCTGCGTAGCTCCCTCTGAAAACTGATGATCCGAAGCCGTGTGCATGATCACGGCCTCCGCACTACTTGGGATGCCGGACTCATCTACGGAACCACCCGAGCCGGCACTCCCGACATCGAGGTAGTGATTAATTGTGTTGAAGGCGGGATTCGATAGATCTAGAAAGGATGGATCTTCCAGTTCTAGTTGATCTTCCAGAAGCCCGCCGTTTTTTGGAAACTTTCTCCAAAGTTCGGCCCGGAGAAGGAACGCTAGAGGGCTGATGGGATGACGAACCCCGCCGCCGCTTTCGAAGCCATAGGGGTCTTCAATCAGACTTGGTCTTCCCAAATGAAGCCGAGGCCGGTGCCGCCAGATCGGATCCCAGACAGCGAGACACTCCTGGGGACACTGCCAGCCATTGGCGGGGTTGCTATCTGCATCCTCGATCGGGGACTGCCAGACCACCACACCGTTCACTACGACTTCCATTCGAACCACAAAAAAACCGGGGTCGGAATCGAGATCAGGGAGGGGCACACTGAAGGTTTCGTGCAGACCGTTGCCTACTCCCTGGAAACTCGTGAAGCTGCTGGTGCCTGCGAAGCCGACGGGAACTCCCTCGCCGGTGTCTCCTTTGAAAACGCGGAAGCGCACGAAATCCAGAAGTCCGGCCAACCTGGCGGGGACGTTGTAGTAGATGTCGAGATTTTCGTGGTCGTTGTTTTGCCGAAGGTAGTAGTTGTCGGAGTCGGTGTTCGTGAGCGTGGATAGGTCGCATTCCTCATCGACAAATCCGACCTCCCCCGGCTCGAACGAAAATTCCGGAACGATGCGGTAGAACTTCTTGGCCCTGCCCTCGGTGTCCAGGTAGAGCCGCATTCTCGGACTGTTGGTGAAGAGCGAATCGACGAGCTGCCAGTTGTCCGTCGACAAATCGTCGTTGGAATAGACCGAAACCCTTTCACCCGCCGTGGGAAGGCCGATGTCGATCTCGAACACATCCCCGACCTTCCGGGTCGCCTCTACGGTTGGTTCCTGCGGGGGAGTGAAGGAGAGGTCGGCTGTCGGCAGGCTCTCGTACTCCAGGGCCCGACTGCGTGTGTCGACGGCGACGTCGCCACTCACGGCCGAATGACTGGCTGCTTGGAGGGGTGCGACCGCGAAGCACTGGAGAACCCCAAGCCAGCCGAGGCAGCAGCAGATCAGGGAGAGGGTGTTCGCGACGGACGTTGTGGAGTTCGCGGTAGAGGAGTGTGGGCTGGGAGGATCGCTCATGACCTGATCAATCTGTGGGGCGGGCCGGAAGTGGCATTGAAACGACGGGGATTGAGGCCCGCGCCAAGCCGCTCCCCCAGAGTATCGACCCCACCATGGAGGAATCCACCCTCTTACCCGGGCCGAGCGTAGTCAATCAGTTCCGTGGCGTCAATTCATCGGCCCAGAGAGTTCTCGGCTGATAGTTCGTCCGTGTGGTCAATCGCCTTGGGTCCACTGCCCAAGCAAGACCTGCCGTTGACACGCCGAGCGTAGGCGTGAAAGCACTCAAGATTCTGAGCTACGTCGGCAAGCTGGCCGGCTTTGTTGCCGCCCTGAACGCCATCCCGTTCGTCGAACCGGCGGTCGGGGCGGTCATCTTCGCCGCCGCTTCGATCCTGAAGGACACTGTGAACCGCATCGGCGACCTGGCCGACGACGGGAAGGTGAACCAGAGCTTCCGCTCGTAGTCGGGGGGACTGCGGGCCCGCAAGAAAATCCCCGGATGGTTGCCGCCGTCCGGGGATTTCTGCGTTTGGCCGGTCAGGACCGGGCGACCGGCTCCACCTCGTAGTGCTTCCTGATCGCGGCCATGACCGCCTCGAAGTCGTAGAGGTAGAACCGCGGCCCGACCCGGATGAACGGGATGGTCCGCTTCGCCACCCAGTTGTCGATGGTCCGGGTGCTGACGGACAGCCGCTTGGAGAGTTCCTTCTTCTTGATCAGGGTCGGCTCGATCGTGTTCATGACGCACCGTTGCGCGTGTCAACGCACCGAATCTACTTACGTCGGTAGATTCCTCCGGAGCCGCTCGCGGATGCTCCACTTGAGCCCGCTCGGCTCCCAGCCCTCGGGAGGAGTGATCGAGAACCACGCCGTGGCAGCGGCTTCGTCCACGACCTCCCGGTAGTGGCGGAAGACCTGCTTCGGCGAGTTGCCGGCCTCCAGAGAGGTCCGGGCAACGTCCCCGGTCTCTGCCACCCGGTAGCTGATGAACGAGTGTCTGAGGGCATTCTGACGCCATCCGCCGGGGATTCCGGCCTTCACGGCGGTGTCGCTCATCGCCCCGGACGGGTCGGCCATCGTGATGATCGGCCCAGACTCCTCCCGCCATGGTGCCAGCCACGCCTTCAGGTTCTCGCTGAGCGGAACCAGCCGCCTGGCTGCCGTCTTCGCCTTGCGGCCGGCGATCTCGATGTGGCCGCGGTCCCACTTGATGTCCTCCCAGTCGAGCTTGCAGATCTCGGCGGTCCGGATGCCGGCGAATCCACCGATGGCGATCAGCGGGAGAATGCGGGCGTGGGCCGCCAGGAGGATCTTCTCCATCTCCTCGGGCGTGAAGATCGTGATCTCCTTGTCCGGCACCTTGAACGACTCGCTCTGCTCGGCGGCCGTCTTCCGGTCGGGGTGGAGGTATCCCTGCTTCTTGGCGAAGCGGAACATGGTCACGATGTTCCTGCGGATCGCGTTCCGGCTCACCGGCCCGAGTCCGTCCAGCCCGGTGAGGAACCGGTTGATGTCGGCGGCGGTGACCTCGTCGATGTTCCCGCTCACGCACTTGTTGAACCGCTTGAGGTTGAGCGTGCAGGTCCGGACGTAGACGTCGCTCACCCCGCTGACCCGGCGCGACTCGACGAACTCGTCGGCCACCTCCTCGACCGTCTTCACGGCGGTCAGGATCGACCGGTTGGCGGCGTAGAACCGGACGGCATCCGAGAGCGGGATCTCATCCCCGGCTGTCTTGCGGGCGCTCGCCCATTCGTCCATCGCGGCGGTCAGGCTGACCCCGAAGCCGGCGGCGACCTTCTCGCAGTGGCGGAGCAGTTCCAGGTTCCGCTTGGTCGCCTCGGTTCCGGTGGCGAATCCGTTCTCCAACCGGACGCTGACCTGCTGGGCGATCAACCTGGCCTCGTCCATGCAGGCGAGGTGCCGGGTCCGCCGCCGCCCGTCCTCGCGCCAGTAGAGCGAGAACATCGGGTAGCCGTCCTTCCGATTGACGGTGTAGATCTTGACTCTCGCGGGACCTGTTCCGATCTCCACGACGCCGCTGCGGCGCTTGCGTTTCCGGGCCATACGACCCGGCTTTCGTGTCAAGTGTGCTGGATTTCGTGCTGGAGAATCCGTGGCAGGTTTCTCGGAAGCATCCGATTCCCTTGATGGTGAGGCACTTGAGGAAGTGCCATCGACTGATGGCGGAGAGGGTGGGATTCGAACCCACGGAACCCTTACGAGCTCTCCAGTTTTCAAGACTGGCGCATTCGACCACTCTGCCACCTCTCCGGGAATTTTACAGGCACGCCCGAAGCGAAAGCGCTCGCCGGACAGAATTCAAGGAACGTTCTCGCTTTTTCGCCGATCACTTCAGCGGGAACGGGCCGCTGACAAATCGATCGTGCTGACGCAGGAGGCCATCGTCGGCCGGTTCGCGAAGCATGGCCCTGTCGGACCACTCGATCGCCTTCTCGCGATTGCCGCGGGCAAACCAGACTTCAGCGAGCGTGTCGAGATAAGCGGCCTGCCGTGGCAGCAATTCGAGGGCACGCGTGACCAGTACCTCGGCCTCGTCGAGGCGGCGATTGGCACGCGACGCGGTCCAGGCGGCGGTGTTCATCGTGTTGTGACTGTCGGGGAATCGTTCGAGGACCCGCTTGTAGGCCTTCCAGGTGTGCTCGAACCACTCGTCGTGGAGCTTGGTCAGGCCCACGGCACGCATTGCGGGGAAGAAGTAGTCGGCCATCGAACCATCACTGAGGGCCATGCCATGGCAGCGGCGCAGGGTCTCGATGGAACGCTCCCGGTCCTCATCCAGGCGGGCCAGAGCACGGGCGGTCTCGACCTCGATGCGGCCACGCACGACCGGAAGCGGCGTGTCGTGGGTGTCGCCCATCATCACCTGCTGGAGCAGATACAACTCACCCAGCGAGGCGGCCAGTTTCCAATCGCCGCCGAACTTGGCTTCTTCGTAGAGCAACAGGGCGGCGTAGTGGAACTCGCCGTCCTCGTCGACGGCCTCCGCCGCGGCACGCAGCCACCATTCCTTGGCACGGTCGAATTCACCCGCGCTGGCATAGGCCTGGCCGATCCGGCGCATGGCATTGGTGTCGCCGAGGGCGAGCCGGTCCACCTTGAGATCGGCCTTCGCCGCTTCGTCCGGCTTGCCGGCGCGCCGCAGGGATCCGGCGAGGTAAGCCTGGGTCACCGGATCACCCGGCAGGGCCTGCGCCCGCCGGGCCCAATGCCCGGCGACCTCGTCCCAGCGATCGACGGCGGCGAGGCACATGATTTCAAACCCACCGAACTGGTAGTCCCCTTCCACGTCGGAGAGCTGCAGGCCGGCCTCCCGGACGCTTGCGGTGAGCTTGAGAAACCGCTCCGCGTCGGTGTTCATCACCGCGAGAACGAGCATCGTGCCGTAGGCGGCCTTCTGATCGAGTTCCTTCGCCCCGGCGGCCTTCTTTTCCATCCATGCCCACCAATCCGCCGCCAGCTGCGCCCGGCCCGGCACCCGGCCGAGCAGCGAGGCCAGCAATTCAAGCCGGTGACCCGGGGAGAGATCCGGCTGGAATTCGTCGAGACTTTCCCACACGGCATGGGTCACATCGGCGTCGCCAAACAGAGTCGAAAGCGCCGTGCGCCACCTCCCGTCGTCTTCGCCGGCAAAACCCACCACGGCGGGGAACACGGGCGTCGCCACCGGGAAGCGGGTGTAGGCGGAGAACAGCTCTCCGAGTGCCTCGATGAAGATCTCCTCATCCTTGCGGCCCAGCTGTTCGAGCGGGCCGACGTAGTGATCAAGCAGCACCTTCTTGAGGCCGCGGGACTCCAGGAAGCCCGCCAGGGCGAAGAGACGCTCCTGCTCGACCTCGGAGTTGTCGGGGTCCTTGAGAAAGGCCCGGAAATCCGCATCGATCGCCGCTCCGAAGTCCGGATTGCGCGGATCGAGACCGAGCGCCTTCAGGGCCATGTCGATGCGCTCGGTCGAATCGAAATGGTAATAGGCCATCACCGGCGAGAGCCGGGCGAACAGCGGGTCGGCTTCGTCATTGAGGCCGAGGGCGTAGAGCACCGTGAGGGAATGCCAGCTCTCGTCGTCGAGATCGTGCTTCACGCCATCGGCGAGCACGCGGGCGAAGCGCTCCGAGGGCAGGCGGCCCGACCAGAGTCTTTCCACGGCTTTCCGGTAGGCATCGATCGCGGCCGGAGGAATTTCGCCGTGCGGCACGGGCGCGTGCCGGAGCCACGGAATCGGGTCGCCGGCCAGCAGGTGCAGGCGCGCCGCGGTGAGGGTCATGTCGATGGCCTCGGCCTCGCGGGCAGCATCCAGAAAATTCCCGGCCGCCGCATGAAGCGCGTAGCGCCAGAGATGCCCGGCCTCGCCCTGCAGGGAGGCGGCTTTCTCCAGCTCCGATTCCAGCGTGCCATTCATCCGGTGAAAGTCAGCGAGCGAAAGGAGCTGAGCGGGTTCGGGTCGGCCCATTTCGAGAAAGCGTCGCGCCTCGTCGAGGTCCGGCTCCTCCTCCGCGAGAAGCTCGCGCGCCGCCGCCACCGAGACGCCTTTGATCTCCGGTGCGATCTGCACCAGGGTTGCCGGATCCTTTTCGAGTTCGTGGATCTTCAGCACCTGGCGCCAGGCACCGAGCTGCTTGAGACTGCGGATGATCCGCACGCGTTCATCCGGCGACGCCTTGTCGTAGGCCACGACCAGCCGGACCACCTCGGGAGGGCTGTCCGGCAGGATTCCCAGCTCGATCTTGCGGAGGACTTCTCTGGCGCGGATCGCCACCTCGGGATCATCGCTCGCCGCGGCCCTGCGGAGCACTTCCCCGGCCTCCTCGCCGCGCAGCCACAGTTCATGGCTGGCGTTGATCCTGACGGGAAATCGCTCGTCACCGAGATCGAGGATCAGTTGCTCGACCGACACTTCCCGGGCGCGCTCCTCCTGGTCTCCGCGGGCCGGGTGGGCAATCGCAAAGACCAAACCAAAGGTGGCAACGAGGCGGATCACGCTGACAAGCGTCCCGAGATTCCGCCGAAAAGCAAATCCGGAATCACCGGCTATGGTCTCATTGTCCTCGTCCACGTCCATCATAACGCCGCCGGGCGGTCGGATCTTTGCCCCGGGTCAGCCGCCGGCGAGGATCTCGTCGACCCATGCCGGAACCAGCTCGCTGGCGGGACCGAGCCGTGACTCGTCGAAGGCCGAGGACATTTCGCCCGGGTCGAGATTGAGCTCGATGGTCCGTGCCCCGGCCTCTGCGGCCGCCAGCACGAAGCCCGCCGCCGGATAAACGCGACCGGAGGTTCCGATCGAGACAAACCAGTCGGCACGCTGCATCGCGCGCTCGATTTCCCCGAGGTGAAAGGGCATCTCGCCGAACCAGACGACGTGCGGTCGCAGGCAGTCGATGCCATCACAGACGCCGCACAGGCTGGCACGGGAAAGATCCCCGGTGCAGGCGGCCACCGCGCCGCAGAGGCAACAGCGGCTCTTGAGCAACTCTCCGTGCATGTGCAGCACCTCCGGCGAGCCGGCGCGCTCGTGGAGGTCGTCGATGTTCTGCGTGACGAGCGTCAGCTCGCCGGGCCATTCGCGCGCCAGCCGGGCCAGGGCGCGGTGGGCCCCGTTCGGCTCGACCTCGAGCAACCGGCGCCGACGCGCGTTGTAGAAACGGTGCACCTTCTCGGCGTCGCGCCCGAAGCCCCCGGGCGTGGCGACATCCTCCACCCGGTGGCCTTCCCAAAGCCCGTCGTCGCCACGGAAGACCGGCACGCCGGACTCGGCGGAGATGCCCGCACCTGTCAGAACGACCCCCCTCATTTGCCGATGCAGAACTGGCTGAAGATCGAGCCGAGAATTTCCTCGGTGTCGACCCGTCCCGCCACCTCGCCGAGGAAATCAAGCGCCTCGCGCAGCGACAGCGCCGTGATCTCGGCATCGTCGCCTTCGCGGAGCGAGTTCCCGGCCGCCGTGAGCGCCGCGCGGGCCCGGGTCAGGCAGTCGCGGTGGCGGGCATTGATCGCAACCGACTGCTCGCCCCAGTCCGCCTCGCCCAGATCCGCCATTTCGCGGATGCGGTGGCGGAGTTCATCCAGTCCGGAACCGTCGATCGAGGACACCCGCAGGGCGTCGGGCAGGTTCCAGCCCGGTGCTTCGGGCAGATCCGCCTTGTTCAGAATGGTGATCCGCCGGGGCGCCTCGGGCATCTCCTCCGGCAGGGCCTCCCCGGGCGGCAGGGTCGCATCCGCCACCACCAGCAACAGGTCGGCCCGGGCCGCCTCGACCAGGGTTCGACGGATGCCCTCTTCCTCGATCGAATCGCCGGCCGCATGCAGCCCGGCGGTGTCGACCACCCGCAGCGGCACTCCCTCCACCACCAGCATTTCCTCGATGGTGTCGCGGGTCGTGCCGGCGGTTTCGCTGACGATCGCCCGGTCCTGGCCGAGCAGGGCATTGAGCAGGCTCGACTTGCCGGCGTTCGGGCGGCCACAGATCACGGTCCGCAATCCCTCCCGCAGGATCCGGCCCTGGTCCGCCGTGGCGAGCAGGCCATCGATCGAGCGACCCACTCCGGCCATCCGCTGCGCCAGCGCGTCGCCGGTTTCGGGGTCGATGTCCTCCTCGGGAAAATCGATCCACGCTTCGAGTTGCGCGACCGTTTCGATGAGTTCCTGCCGGAGCGCCTCGGTGCGGCGCCCGATGCCGCCCTCGAGTTGCTCGTGGGCGGCCCGCAGCGCCAGATCGCTCTGGGCGGAAATCAGGTCCATCACCGCCTCCGCCTGGGTCAGGTCGAGCTTGCCGTTCAGGAATGCCCGCTCGGTGAACTCCCCGGGATCGGCGGCGCGGGCACCGCATTCCAGCAGTCGTTCCAAGACCCGCCGGACGATCAGGCGGCCGCCGTGGGTCGAGACCTCGACGACTTCCTCACCGGTGTAGCTGCGTGGTGCCTCGAAGCGGGTCACCAGCACCTGATCCAGCACCGCGCCATCGGCCGTGCGAACCGTCGCCAGCGTCGCCCGTCGATCGGGAAACGCACCGCGGCGGTTGCTGGCCCGACCGATCACCCCGCCCGCTTCGGGCCCGGAGATCCGGATCAATCCGACCGCCCCGGTGCCGCCCGGCGTTGCCAGCGCGACGATGGTTTCGCCCGCCGACATCACTCCGATGGATCGACCGCTTCGCCACCCACGCCGAGGAACTCCCAGCAAATGAACTTGCTGAGCTCGAGACGCGGGATTTCCTCACGCGTCCAGCGGAGCTTGAGCGTCGCGGTTTTGGAAATGGCGCGGCCGTCCGGGGTTCCCCGCCAGTTCAGGATGGAGAGCGCGCGGCCGACTTCGGAGTCCACCGGCACGTTGATCCTCGCCGAATCCTCG
The DNA here is from genome assembly GCF_044385805.1 of Haloferula sp. A504. Taxonomy (NCBI): domain Bacteria; kingdom Pseudomonadati; phylum Verrucomicrobiota; class Verrucomicrobiia; order Verrucomicrobiales; family Verrucomicrobiaceae; genus Haloferula; species Haloferula sp. A504. Next base: position 75,801 of record NZ_JBISBU010000018.1, on the reverse strand, counting down.
CTGCGGTGCGCCGGGTCGCTGACCAGATACGTCCTGTGGCCGGCCGGGGCGCTGCGCCTCTCCGGCACCGTCTCGCTGATGATCACCCGGAAGACTTCTTCCCGCCCGGCGACCGGCAGTTCCAGGAAGTCGCGCAGCGTCCGGTGCTTGGTCTGGACGAAGGTCTCCCAGTCGAGCCGCAGGCCCTCGGCGGTGCGCTTGAAAATCGCCTGAACCTTGAGCGGCTCGGCCGCAAAATTCGAAGAGCGCGCGACCGTCGCCAGAAGCATGTCCGGCTCGCGGAGCTTGTACTGGACGTCGAGGGGGGCCAGAGGTGCGAAGAACTCGTCGATTTCGAAGACCGGCGGTTGATCGAAGACCAGCATGAAGATGCCCCGCTCCCGATCCTCCATGGAAAGTGGAAACACCGAAAACGCCTCGGCCGGCGTGTCCGAGTCGTCGATGGCCGCACTCTGATAAAAGGACTCCATTTCGCCCAGCAACGAGCTGCCGTTGATCGAGTACGCGGCCTTGCCGGGAGGGCGCCTCGCTTCCAGGAACCGGGCCAGGGTCCCGTAGGCATCCTCCTCCCAACCCTTCTCCAAGTACTGCTTTTCCCGTAGCACGGCGTCATTCGGACCCACCGCAGGCGGAGGCAGCGCCCTGTTCGCCTGGAGGTTCTTCACCACCACAAAGCTGCCGCCGGCCAACGCCAGCAGACCGGCCAGAACCAGCACCGCCGCGACGGGGAACCGCCGCTTGCGGGAAGGCTCCGGGGCCTTTTGCGATTTTTCCGGTGCTGGCGGAAGTTCCTCCCCGGCCGAAGTCTCGACCGGAGGCTCCGCAGTCGGGGTTTCCGGCGCGACCTTCTTCGCGGGTGGAGCTTCGGCCATCAAGGGCGAGTCCGCGAAGCCCATGGCGATCTTGTCCTTCTCCCGCTGGGACGCCTCCCGCGCCGCGGCCGCCTCTCCCGCCTTCCTCACAACCTCGGCCTGCTCGGCAACCTGTCTCTCCGCCTCCTTTCGCTCCGCAGCTTGATGAGCCTGGTGCTCCGCCACCTCGGCCGCCCGCCGCTCCGCTCGGGCGCTTGCCTTTTGCTCGGCTTCCTCCCTGGCCTTCCGCTCCGCCTCTTCGGCCGCTTTTTGCTCGGCTTCCTCCTTGGCCGCTTTTTGCTCGGCCTGCTCACTGGCTTTCCGCTCCGCCTCTGCGGCGGCCTTTCGTTCGGCTTCCTCCTTGGCTTTCCGCTCCGCCTCCTCAGCCGCCTTTCGTTCGGCTTCCTCCCGGGCTTTCTGCTCCGCCTCTTCAGCCGCCTTTCGTTCGGCTTCCTCTCTGGCCTTTCGCTCGGCCTCCTCGGCGGCCGTTCGTTCGGCTTCCTCCCTGGCCTTTCGCTCGGCCTCCTCGGCGGCCTTTCGTTCGGCTTCCTCCCTGGCCTTTCGCTCGGCCTCCTCGGCGGCCGTTCGTTCGGCTTCCTCCCTGGCCTTTCGCTCGGCCTCCTCGGCGGCCTTGCGCTCGGCTTCCTCCCTGGCTTTTTGCTCCGCCTCTCCAGCCGCTTTTCGCTCGGCTTCAGCGGCTGCGGTCACATCCTGCCGAGTGGTCTCGACGCCGGGAACCGGGGGCGGTGCTCCGACCGTGTCGTCATCGACAGGCTTCCCGAAAATCGGATCCAACTCGGGCTCCGGCGCGCGCCCCGGCGAGGTGATTTCCTTCTGACAATGGGGACACGGACCCGTGGTCGGTGGAAGATCCCTTGGGACAAGAATCTTGCCGTGGCAATGGATGCAACGGAACTCCCGCTGGTTGTCGTTGGCTGGCTCGGGCGGCATGCTGATAAGGACAGGGTAGGGAAACCCGGTCAGGACTCAAGTGGTCATCCCGGCCAGAACTTCATCGAGCGCCGCGAGCGTCCGCTGGTTCTGCCCGGCGGTGCCGGTGGTGATGCGGATCCATCCCGGCAGCTTGTAGGTGCGCATCGCCCTGACAATCACGCCGCGCTTGAGCATCCCGGAAAAAACCGCATCGCCGTCACCCACCTCGACCAGGACGAAATTGGCGACGCTGGGGACGAAGTTCAGCCCGCGCTTCCGGAATCCCTTGTGAAAGCACTCGAGACCCTCGAAATTGAGCTGCCGGGTGCGGGCGATGTGATCGGCATCGCCCAGCGCCGCCAGCGCCCCGGCCTGGGCCAGGGCGTTCGTATTGAAAGGCTGGCGGGCCTTCTGCAGCAGATCCGCCACGCCGGGCGCGGCAAGACCGTAGCCGATCCGCAAGGCGGCGAGGCCGTGAATCTTCGAGCAGGTCCGCAGGACACACACATTGCGACCTTCGCGCACATACTTGAGCACATCCGGTGGTTCGCGGAGAAACTCGAAGTAGGCCTCGTCGAAACACACGACCACGTGCTCCGGAGCCTTGGCCATGAAGCGGTCGATCTCCTCCTGCCCGACCATGGTTCCGGTGGGATTGTTCGGGTTGGCGATGAAGAGCAGTCGCGTCCGGTCGGTGATGGCCGCCGCCATCGCCTCGAGGTCGTGGACAAAGCCGGGATCCGGCACCTCGACGTAGCGGGCGCCGAAAAGCCCCGCCATGAGCTTGTAGACCACGAAGGCGTGCTCGGCGGCGATCAGCTCGGCCTCCGCATTGAGAAACGCGTGGCAAAGCAGCTCGATGATCTCGTTGCTGCCGTTGCCGAGCACGACGTTGTCGATTTCCAGATCCAGCTCGCGGGCGATGGCACCGCGCAGGGCCAGCCCTCCGCCATCGGGATAGATGTGCGCCTTCTCGAGCGCCGCCTGCATCGCCTCCTTGGCCAGCGGCGACGGGCCGAGCGGATTCTCGTTCGAGGCCATCTTGATGATGCCCCTTGGATCGAGTCCCAGCTCACGCGCCGTGTCCTCGATCGGCTTGCCCGGTTCATAGGCATGCCGGTCGCAGACGAACTGGTTGGCATAGGCGGTGATCCCCATGCCGGGAAACTAGCGGGCGCGGGCGGTGGCGCAAGGCTGGGTGCGGAGTGAGGTGGAGACTGCTCGAAGAGCGGACTTCCCCAGGCGGAATGACCTTTCCGAAAGGGGTGCCGGGGTCTACCCTCGGGCGTGATTCCACGCAACGAGATCCATCTCGGCCGGCATCTGCGCGATTGGAGGTTGCGCCAGGGTCTGTCGCAGGAAGGAGCAGCCAGAAAACTGGGAGTCGCCGCGTCGACCTGGGGCCACTGGGAGACCGGCGCTCGCCTGCCCACCCCGCGACTGCTGCTGCTGCTGAGGGAAATGACCGGCATGTCGATCGGCTACCTGATGTGCGAGAATTCCGAGAATTGTTCCCACCAGCGCCAATTGGATCCCTACCCTGAGTAGAGCTCGACCCGTTGTCTTTTCCAGGTCCACGGACCTAGGATGATGGCCATGAAAATCCGTCTCCTCCCGGCGATGGTCTCGCTGATCTTCATGACCGTCCCCATCTCCAGCGCGGCCACCATGATCGACTTCCAGCCCACCCAGATGGGATACTACTGGTACCAGAAGTCCACTTGGCTGGGAGGATCCAGCACCGACGATGGCTTTTCCTACAGCGACGGGTCGGGGATGGTGCATGTGCAGCGAGACTACCAATTCTACGGCGGATCCAGTCGCTCTTGGAAAGAGAAGCGCCTCTACTTCCAAGTCGATCTCACGAGCGTGCCGTCATCGTTCGAGGGAACGGCGGTGCTTGCCTTCTACGTGACCCTCAACAACACCCCCGGCACCCCATCCTCCCTGTATCACCTCGCGACGCAAGGCACGACACCGACGGGCGATGCCATCCAACAACTCGCCGGGGACACCGTGGTGGCGAGCACCGCGGCGTTCGTTCCCGGCTGGAATTTCATCGACCTGGGCACCGCCATCGAGTCGGACCTCGCGAAAGGATACAGCTACTCGGTGTTCAGCATCCCGACGTTCGCCCAGACTCAGGATGTAAACCGGCTCCTTTCGCTCTACGGGCCGACCTCGACCACCGAGATTGAGGGTGCGTCCACCCGACCGTATGTCACCCTGACCCCGGTCCCGGAGCCGACCACCGGTGTGCTGCTGCTGGCTGCGGCGGCCGGGTGCGGTATTCTTCGGAGGAAGCGGCGCGCCTGATCCGAAAACGACCGCCACTGCGGGAGCAGTGGCGGTCACTCGCAAAGCAGGAGCTTCGCGCGACCCTACACCCGCTTGCCGTCCTCGAGGCGGGAGATCCCGAGCGGGTTGTCGTCGCGGAGTTCGGGCGGCAGGAGGTCCTGCGGGAAGCCCTGCCAGGAGACCGAGCGACAAAACCGCTCGATCGCCATGGTGCCGACCGAGGTACTACGTCCATCGGAGGTCGCCGGGAACGGGCCGCCGTGGACCATGCTGTGGCAGACCTCGACCCCGGTCGGGAAGCCGTTGACGATGAGCCGGCCGGCACGGCGCTCGAGGGCTTCGATGAGCGAGGCATTGGCCGCGAGTTCGGCGTCTTCGCCGTGGATCGTGGCGGTGAGCTGGCCTTCCAGCTCCGGAATCGTGGCCTCGATCTCCTCCAGTGAGCCGCGGACAATCAGCATCCCGGGACCGAACATCTCGCCGTGAAGGTCGGCATCCTCAAGGAAACGCCGGACATTCACCGAAAACACCACCGGCACGGCCCGATGCTCGACCTGCTTGGTGAAGCTGTGGGCGATGGTTTCCACGCCCGGCGTATCGGCGAAGTCGGACGCCGTGGTCTTGAAGGCCTGGCAGATGCCGTCGTTCAGCATGACCGCCGAAGGCGCGATTTCGACCAACTCCTTGAGCTTCCCGAGGAAGGCCTCGCCATGCCCGTCCGGAAGAAAGACCAGGCCGGGATTGGTGCAGAATTGGCCCGCTCCGAGAGTCAGCGAGGCAAAGAGTCCCTCGGCGATCGCCTCGCCACGGCTGTCGACCGCCCCGGGCAGCAGGACCACGGGATTCACGCTGCTCATCTCCGCATAGACCGGGATGGGCTGCGGCCGGCCGGAGGCCGCCTCCATGAGCGCCAGCCCCCCGCCCCTCGACCCGGTGAACCCGACCGCCTGAATCGCGGGATCCTTGACCAGTGCCATGCCCACCTCGCGGCCACTGCCATAGAGCAGCGAAAAGACTCCCTCGGGCATGCCGGTGGCCTCGGCGGCCCGGAGCACCGCCCTGCCGACGATCTCGGCCAGACCAGGGTGGGACGAGTGGGCCTTGACGATGACCGGGCATCCCGCGGCGAGCGCGGAAGCCGTGTCGCCCCCGGCGACCGAGAAGGCGAGGGGAAAATTGCTGGCACAAAAGACGGCGACCGGACCGAGCGGACGACGCATCGACCGGATGTCGGGTTTGGGCAGCGGCTGCCGGTCGGGCTGGGCGCGCTCGATCCGGGCATCGACCCACGAGCCTTCCTCGATGAGGTCGGCAAAGAGCCGGAGTTGGCCGGTAGTACGCGCCGTCTCGCCCTGCATCCGAGCCTCGGGCAGTGCCGTTTCGAGCGAACCCCGCTCCGTGATGTCGTCCACCACGGCGTCGATCTCATCGGCGATCCTCCGCAGGAACGCGGCCCGCTCCCTGCCCGGGAGTGCCGAGTATTCCGCAAAGGCCTCCGCCGCCAGGCCGATGGCGCGATCCACCTCGTCGGGGGTCGCCGCCAAGTAGGTGGGGTCAAGCGTGTTGCCGGAGGCCGGATTGATCGCCCGGCCGGCCGGCTCGCGGCCTTGGCCGCGCGCGAGGCCGATGATGGAGGTGCCGTGAAGCTCGATGGTCATGAGGCGTCGGGGTTGGAAGGCTGGGTTCGGATACCATACCGAAACGGATCGCTTTCGTTGAACACATAATTCGACTCTCCGTTCACCCAGGCCCGTCCGGAAATCGAGGGCAGTATCCGGCCGCCTTCAAGCGGTGTGTAGGATCCCTCGAACACCGAATCGAGGATGCCGGCCTGCCGCCAGACTTCGCCCGGAGCCAGTTTCCCGTCGGCGGCCAGGCATGCCAGCTTGGCGCTGGTGCCGGTGCCGCAGGGCGACCGATCGTAGGCCCCGCCGGGGCAGAGGACGAAATTCCTGCCGTCGGCCACCGCCGGATCGCCGGGTGGCCCGAAGATCTCCACATGATCGATCTCGCTACCGTCGTCCCCCGTGAAACCTTCGGTCCGCAGCGCCTCGCGCACGCAGCCTCCGAACCAGGTGAGCTGCTCGAGATTCCCGAAGTTCACGGGGGGTCCGGAGTCCTCGATCAGAAAAAACCAATTCCCACCCCAGGCCACATCGCCACGCACCTCGCCCACATGGGGGACCGAAAGCAGGACATCCTTCTCCGTGCGGTAGCTCGGCACGTTGGCCACGGTCACGCGCCCGCCCTCGTCGAGCGTCGCCCGGACCACGCCGACCGGGGTATCGATCCCCCACTCTCCCGGCCCGATCCGGCCGAGATGCGCAAGGGTCGCCACCAGGCCGATGGTTCCGTGGACGCACATGCCGAGCGGGGCGACGTTGTTGAAGAAAATCACCCCGCACACGCAATCCGGGGCATGGGGCTCGCACAGGAGCCCGCCGACCATCGCGTCATGGCCCCGCGGTTCGTTGCACACCGCGCTGCGGATCCGGTCGTGCTCATCGCGAAAACGCCGGACGCGATCGGCAAGCGGACCCCCTCCGAGGTCCGGACCTCCATCAATGACAATCCGGGTCGGCTCGCCGCCGGTATGGGAATCGATGATCTTCATTCTCAAAGCCAACCGTGTCATATCCGGTCGGTATTGTGAAAACCGCTAGCAGCCACCCGTAAATCTCCCTAGAACGGCCCAAGTCGGAGCCATGGAACTTCAGAAAGCCGCCGCCATCTTCCGCAACCGCTTCGGGGAATCCATCGACGGATTGCTGCCGGTCGCCGACCTGTTCGACAACATCTCGGACATTCTCGTCTTCGTGAAGGACAGCGCCTTCCGCTACGTCGCGGTGAACGAGACCTTCGCCTCGCGCTGCGGAATTCCCGACAAGTACTCCGCCATCGGCAAGACCGTCACCGAACTCTTTCCCGCCCCGCTGGCCGAGGCCTTCCTCGAGCAGGACAAGGAGATCCTCCGCACCGGGGTCGGCTTCCACGACCGCCTGGAACTGCACCTGTACCCGGGCGGCCACCGCGGGTGGTGCCTCACCTACAAGGAGCCGATCCGCGGCAAGGACGGGAGCGTGATCGGCCTCTGTGGCTGCTCGCGCGACATCAACGCTCCCGACGACAAGGCGCGCAGCTTCGATGCGCTTTCGAAGACGATCGACTACATCCACCATCACTACGACCAGCCGCTGCGACTCCCGCAACTCGCCGAGATGTCCGGGCTGTCGGTCTATCAGTTCGACCAGCGCATCCGCTCGCTGTTCCACGTCACCGCCGGACAGTATCTGGTGAAAGTCCGGATCGACTCCGCCTGCGAGCAACTCGCCCGGACCACCGAGCCGGTGGCCCAGGTCGCCCTCGCCTGCGGCTACTCCGACCAGTCGGCGTTTTCGCGGCAGTTCAAGCAGGCCGTCGGCGTCAGCCCGCTGGCCTATCGGAAGCGGATGGACGCTTCCTGACCCGGTCGCCGAAGCGCCCCACGGCCAGCTTTTCAATCGGACGGAAGGGCTCCGCTCCCACGAGCAGGTCGGCCACCAAACGACCGCTGACGGGGCCGAGACTGAGCCCCATCATCGCGTGACCGGTGGCCACCACGAGGTTGTCGAGACCCTCGACCCGGCCCAGGTAGGGGATGCCGTCCGGCGACACCGGCCGCAGCCCCGCCCACGGGGCGATTCCCTCGAAGTCACTCTCCGAGAATGCCGGAAAATATCTCGGCACGGACTTGATGATGCCGTGCACCCTTGCGGGATCGATTTTCAGGTTCAGGCCGCCGACCTCCATCGTGCCGGCGAAGCGCAGTCCGCCACCCATCGGAGTGACCGCCACTTTCGCCTCGGAGAAGATCGAGCAAAGCCCGGGAAGCTCGGGTGGATTGCCGAGAGTCAGCGAGTAGCCCTTGCCCGGTTGCAGGGGCAGGCGGAGGCCGAGTTTTTTCAGCAGGAGGCCTGTCCATGATCCACCGGCGAAGACGAATCGTCCGCCTTCGTGCCGGCGGCCACCCCCGGCAACGGCAGCCAGTCTCCCGCCGGAAAACAGCAGCTCATCGATCGGGCAGCCATACTCGATCCGACCGCCCATTTCGACCACCCGCCGGCGCAGCAGTGCCATCAAGCGGGCGGGGTGGAGATGGCAGTCCTGCCGGTAGTGTACGGCACCGGCAATCTCCATCGCCACCGCAGGATCGAGGGCCGCCGCTCCGGCGGCATCCACCACCTCCGCCTCGATGCCGATCTCCGCGGCCTGTCCGGCAAGTTCCGCCTCCTCCTCGAGGCCCTTCTGCGTGTCACAAAGCATCAGAAGCCCGCGGTCGACCAACCCGAAGTCCCCGTCCTCCGCGAGTTCATGAAAGAGCCGCCGGCTCTCGAGGTTCAGGTCGCGCAACAAGTCGCGACTCGCCTCCACGTGGCGCTGCGTCGAGCACCTGTGGAAGATCCAGCCCCAGCGGATGAGTTCCGGACTCGGCCGCGGCCGCACGTAGAACGGGCTCTCCCGGCTGAACATCCACCGCAGGCCTTTTGCAATCATTCCGGGCGCCGCCAGCGGCACGAAGTGGCTGGGCACGACCATGCCTGCATTGCCCACCGAGCAGTTTGCCTCGCGGTGCTCGTCCCGCTCGACGACGGTCACCGGCAGCCCGGCGCGCAGGGCATAGTACGCCGAGCAAAGCCCGATCACTCCGCCGCCCACAATCACCACCCGGTCGCTCATTTCCGCCATGGCGATGAATCTATCACCCCGGTCTAGCCCGAGATCCCAGCAATCGCTGCCCAAAGGGCGGCACCGCGACGCACTCGACAGGACGGGATGTCGGCGTAGAGTAACGACGTGCGTCAGCGTCACACCATCGTCCTTCTCTGGCTTCTCGCCACCGGCCTTTCCCTTGCGTCGCCCAAGATCGCGCTGGTCCGGGTCGGCGACATCTATCGCGCGCTGCCAGCCTCCCAGACATTGGAATCCAGTATCGAGGCCGAGCGGGCGGCGATCCTCACCAACGCCCGCGCGGACGCCTACCGTTCGGTGCTCAAGGAACTTGACGAACTCCGACAAGGCATCGCGAAGATTCCCAAGGACGATCGGGCGACGCGGGAGCGCGCCCAGCAGAACTTTGCCTTGAAACGACAGGAAGCCCTGACCCTCCAGCGTGAGTTCGTGAGCTACCGCCAGCGGAAAAACGACGAGATCAACACCCGCATGGTGGCCGAAATGGAAAAGATTCTTGCCGACATCCGCGCCGCGGCGACGGAAGTCGGGAATTCGCTTGGCTACGACTGGGTGCTCGATTCCGACGGGAGGACCAACACCGGCCTTCCCTTCGTGCTTTACTCGAAGGATCCCAGCGACATCACTGACAACGTTCTCGCCGCACTCGGGGGCCCGGTCGCCACCGTGGGCGAGGCCGAATCCAACTGATCACTTCATGGAAACCTTTCTCAACATCATTCAGGAACGCTTCGTCTGGGGTCTGGCCATCGGGCTGGCTCTCACGTTTTTCGCCTGGAAATCCGGACTCAGCACCAAGCTACGCCTGTCGCGCGACGTCCGCCGCCTGGAGAACGAACTCCGCGAACTCCAGTCGCACCTGAACACGCAGCTCAAGATCAACGCCCAGGGCAATCAGACCCTCGAACAGGAACTGAAGAAGCTCCGCGAACAGAACGAGAACCTCCGGGTCTCGTTGGCAACCGCCCAGGGCAAGCCGGGCCGCGCCGAACTCCGCCAGTACCAGGTGATGGAAGCCGCCGTGAGACAAATGCGCGAGCAGGCCCCCGGCTTCGCGCCCGCCTGGGAAAAGGCCGTCCGCCACGCGGAAGTCGAAATCGAGGCGGGCGAGAACGGCCTCAAGAAACTCGTCCGCAAGGTGATCCCCGGCATCGGCATGGGCACCCCCGCCGCCGGCAACGGTTCCGACAAGGACGATGATGACTGATGGCCGCCCCTGCTGATCGCGCCCGGCCCCTTGGAGATGGCTCCGGCCCGGCCTGACCGCCATGGATGAAAATTCCAGAGCCGCTCGTGAGCTGCTGGAAATCCTACGCCTTGCGGGCGCGGAGTGGAACGGAAGATCATGGAGGACCTGCAAGGTCGAGTCCTCTCCGGAGACGAATGTTTCCCGAATCGAGCACCCGGCCTTCTGCTATTTCTGGGAAGCCGGGGACTCTCCCGTCGAAGTGGCCTTCGTCACCGGTGGCGGCGTCCCGGCCAGAAAGTCGAGGACCATGCTGATTGAGGTCGGCCGGGGATCGATCCGCATCGGCATTCCCGGGCGCCCCCCCCTCCTCATCCCGGATCTCGAGCCCGCCATTTCCGAACGGATGGCCGGGCTGATTCCCATCGAGAAGAATGACGCCGGAACAGCCGGCCGCCCGTGGCAGGATGAACTCGAATTGGTCAGTGCGGCCATGCGGTTGATCGTCCTTGCCGGACGCGCCGCCCTCGACACCGTCGAACCCGCGGAGGACTCCTCGGGGGATTTCGCCGTCGTCCATCGATTGCACGACTGGTTCGCCCGAAATCCGGGAAGCCCGGCCCACCTCGCCGATGCGGCGAAGCAGTCCGGCAAAGCCCCGCGCCAACTGGTCCGCTTGCTCAAAAAAACCACGGGCACCGGCTTTGCCGAGCACCTGAACCTGCATCGTCTCATGCTCGCCCGGTTTCTCCTGATGCGGACCGACCGCTCCGTCGTCGACATTGCACGGGAGTGCGGCTTCAGCAGCCGGGAGCCTTTCATCCGCTCCTTCAGCAAGGCGCTTGGCTGGACCCCCCTGCAATTCCGCAAGGCGTGGATGGAGGTCTCGCTTTCCAGCGAGGAAGCGCCGGAGCTATTCCAGCTTGCGGGTCGGAGCGACGTGCAATGGCTGCCGCCCGACGAGTCCGAGCCCCCATCGCCGTCCGCTGGCAAACCGGTTCCGATCACCCTGGTTGTCGGCAACGCCCTTCAGGAAATTGTCGAACTGTCGGAGGTCACGCCCCATGGCCGGCACCTCCGGCATGACCTTCTCGACCAAGGACGCATGGTTCTGATCCCCGCAACCCGCGGTGGCAGCCTCTGGCATGTCCAAGCCGTGGAAAGCCGGCGATCCGGATACTTCCTTGCGCCGGACTCCCCCGCACTCGCCGTGGTTTCGTCCGACACCCTGGGCGGCAAATAAAAAGCGGGCCGCGGCACACCCACCGCGACCCGCAAACATGAAACCGATCGGAAAGATCAGGAGGTGGCAAGGCCCTCGACTGCTGGCGGAATCGGCTTTTCCCGGCGCCGCAGAGCCCGTCGCATCTTGGTCAGCGCCACGTTCTGGAGCTGACGAATCCGCTCCCGGGTCACGCCGAACTCACGACCGACCTCCTCGAGAGTCATCGGCTTGCGGCCGTCGAGTCCGAAGCGCTCGTCGATGATCCGGCGTTCGCGCTTGTCCAACACGGCGAGCAGGTCGTCCAACTGACCGTGAAGGTTCTTGTCACTGAGCGCGGACAGCGGGTCCTCGGCACTCTCGTCGCCGATGATCTCGCTGTAGCGGGTCGTCTCGCCATCGTTGACCGGCGCATCGAGCGAGGTCGGACGCTGGGAAGCCTGCTTGAGCATGGCCAGCTTGCGACGAGGGACCCCGATTTCCTCGGAAAGCTCTTCGTCGGTGGGCTCGCGACCGAGCGCTTCCGCCAGCATCGTTGAAATCCGGCGCATCTTGGCGATCTTGTCGACCATGTGGACGGGGAGCCGGATCGTCTTGCTCTGGTTGGCCAGGGCACGCTTGATCGACTGCTTGATCCACCAGGCGGCGTAGGTCGAGAGCTTGCCCCCCTTCTTCGGGTCGAAGCGTTCGACCGCCTTCATCAGACCGATGTTGCCCTCGGAAATGAGGTCGGCCAGCGGGAGGCCGTAGCCGGAGTAGTCCTGGGCGATCTTCACCACCAGCCGAAGGTTGGCGTTGATCATCTGGGTGCGGGCGGCCTTGTCGCCACGCTTGATCTTCCGCGCGAGCTTCACTTCCTCTTCCGGAGTGAGCAGGGGAGTCTTTGAGATCTCCCGCAGGTAGACCTTCAGGTTGGAATCGTATTCAATTGCCATGGTAGGAAGCCCTTTCGGGCGGGTTATTGTTGCGGAAACTGAGTGTTTCTATGGGTTAAACGACATGCAGCCGGTTTTTGTTCCCGATTTCGAAATCAAATCTTTTGTAACTACATAGTAAGCACTTTTAGCGGCCGCACTTCAAGATCTTTCTGGGGAAGTGGGGAGCAACTGCCGTGCCGACTCACCCGGCATGGCACGACGTTTTGATTCCCAGTGCCTTGCAATAATTCCGGACAGCCCTTTCGGGACCAGACGATCGGGTCACAACGTCGGTCTGGGACACCTTGTCGCACCCCAAACCGGGCGAATCCGCCCATGTTGGATCCAGAATCCAGCATCCCGATCTTCCTTCAGAATGATCGACCTTTTGGATTTTGATGGGCAGGCTTCCGCCGTGCTCGAGCTCAAAGACGTTTGCTTCACGATCCAGAAGGAAGGCGAGGATGTGAATCTTGTGGATCGCGCCAACCTCAAGATCCCACGCGGCCACTTCATGGCCATCGTCGGCCCGTCCGGCTGCGGCAAGACCACCCTTCTCAAGACCATTGCAGGCCTCAATCCCGAGTCGGCCGGGGCTCTCTTCTGGGATGGCCGGAACCTTTCGGAAGAGGGTGATTTCGAGCCTTCGGAGATCGGCTACGTGCCCCAGTTCTCGATCGCCTACGACCCGCTCACGGTCGACGAGTCGATCGAAGCCGCCACCCGCCTGCGGGTGAAGACCCGAGACGCGGAAGACCTCGATCACCGCATCGACCATGTGCTCGAAGAAACCGGAATGACTGCGATCGCCGACCGGGCGGTCAAGGTGCTCTCCGGCGGCCAGAAGCGGCGTCTGGGTCTCGCCATGGAGTTGGTTTCGGATCCCAAGCTGCTGCTGTGCGACGAGGTCACCAGTGGTCTCGACCCGCGCTCTGAGCGGGAGATTGTCCGACTCCTTCACGATCTCTCGCGGCGCGACGGGCGCATCGTCCTTTCGGTCACCCACTCGCTCGCCCACCTCGAGCTCTACGATTCCATCCTCGTCCTCCACGAGGGGCGCGTGGCCTACCACGGACCGCCGGAACTCGTGACCCACTACTTTTCGGTCGAGGACTCCGAGGAAATCTACCCCAAGCTGGCCACCCAACCCAGCGAGCGGTGGCGGGAATCCTGGATGAAGCACCAGGAGGCCTACTACGAGAAGCTGGAACGCAGCCGCAAGCGGGCCATCGAAGCGGGCGCGCTGCACGTTCCCGAGACCCATGACGAGGAGGACCCGGAGGAAGCCGCCACGGTCCGCACCCCAGGTTTCATCGCCCAGCTTTCCACCCTCCTCTCCCGGCGCTGGCGGATCTTCTTCCGCGACCGGGGCCAGGTCTTCCTCCAACTCGCCATCCTGCTCTGCTTTCCGCTGCTGGTGATTCTTTTTTCCGACAAGGCCAATGCTCCGATCCCCAGCCTCTCGGATTCTCGCCAGGAAAACATCCTCGTGGAACTCAAGGAGGCCAACGACGTCTACGCCGCCTGGGCCAAGGTCGGGTCCGCCATCAGCGGAGTGGTCATGTTCCAGGTCATCCTGCTTTCCCTGATGGGATCGAACAACTCGGCCCGCGAGATCGCCGGCGAACGCCAGATCTTCGAGAAGGAGAAGTTCGGTGGACTCCGGCCCATGGCCTACCTGTCGAGCAAGGTCGTCTTCCTGAGTTGCCTGGTGGCGGCCCAGTCGGTCTGGATGGGCGTATTCGTCAACTTCTTCGGTCCCTTCCGGGGCGAGTTCAGCCAGCACCTGATGTTCCTCCTGCTGATCAATGGCGCGATGACGGCCATCTGCCTGGGCATCTCGGCGCTGATGCGAACAGCCGAACAGGCGTCGCTGCTGTCGATCTACCTGGTGGGCTTCCAGCTCCCGCTTTCCGGCGCGGTGCTGGCCCTCCCCGACCACATCGAGCAGTTCACCCGCCCCTTCATTTCGGCCTACTGGTCGTGGTCGGGGAGCATCGAGGCGCTTGAGTCGAAGGCCGCCTTTGCGGTCGACTCGGTCATCAGCACCCGCCCGAGTGCCCACGATGCCTGCCTTTACACGCTGCTCCTGCATGTCGGGGCGGGACTTCTGGCCGCCTGGATCGGCAGTCGAAGGCACCAGTGGGACTGATTCCTGAACGCTTGATTCTGCCCGATCCTCTGAGAAAGTAACCCTATGCCCAGACGAGCAAGTTCCGGTCCCAACGTGGGCGTCATCCTCGGCATCATCGCGGTGGTCGCAGCCGCGGCGTTTGCCGGGAAGATGGTATTCAGCCAGAAGCCCGGAAAAACGCTCGATGGAACCCGGCTGGACATGCCGTCCGCCGTGGAGAATGCCAACTCCCTCAGGGGCAACGAATACGTCGTTCAGGGCCGCATCGACGACCAGCTCCGGTGGGACCCCGACCACGGCCAGGTGATTTCACTGCGGGTGGAAAACGGCGACTCCGGGGAGTTCCTCGCGATTGAAATCCCGCCGAGCCTCTCGAACATCAACATTGAACGGGAACAGGACTACGCGTTCCGCGTGCGCTTCCGCGAGGGAGGCATCGCGGTCGCCGAGGAAATCAGCCGCCTCTGAGCCCAAACCATCGCGCAATCCATGAAAGCTCTGCTCACCCCGCTGCTGGTCACTGCGACCGCTTTCGGTCAGGTCTACACGCCGCCGCCGGGAGGAAGCAGTCCTCCACCTTCCGGTGGCGGCAGTGGCGGAGACACGGTGATCCGCCGCGAACCACAGGAGAAAAACAACGACTCGTTCCTCGGCAATGAACTTCCCTTCCTCGATCCATCGAGCGAGCTGATTTCGTGGAACGGCCATACCTGGTCGGCCACCGACAACCGGCTGCTTGCCGCGCGATTCGAGCGCTATCTGAACGAGCCGCCCGACGACTCGGAAGCGGCCCAAGCCTATCGCGAGACGATCGGGCAGATCCTCGACTACGTCTCACCCCACCATCCGGGCGGGCCGGATTTCGGTTCAGCCGTGAAATTGCTCCCCCGGGCCTCGAACTTTCCGGGCGATGCCAAGCTCTGCGACTCACTCTCCCAGGCCATCTACGCCGCCGTTCTCGCGAAGAAGGACGTTTCGAAAACCCGTGCGCTCAACGAAGGCATGGAGAACGAGAAGCAGCGACTGATCGACGACACCGACTGGAAAACCTCCCAGGCGCGCGACGCGTCCCTCGGTGAAACCACGCCCGCCGGAAGCGGCGGCGGTGCCAATGGTCGCCAGGGCGGAAACCAGGCCACCGCCCGCACTCCCGGCCGGGGCACCGAGTCCCTCGAATACAAGGAAGCCCTGCGTCGCATCGCCGAGATCGAGGCGCTCAAGAAGACCAACACCGCCAAGAACGAAGTGCAGTTGGTCCAGGCCAAGATTCAGTACCAGGCGCTGATGGTTCAGTTTTTCGTCCAGCGGCGGTTCCAGCACGTGATGATGGCCGCCCGCTTCTACCATCAGATTTTCACGGATGGGGACAACCGCCTGCGGCTCAACAAAAACTCGGACGTCTCGAAAATGATCAGCGAGACCTTCGGCACGAGCCCGACGGTTGCCGCGCTGGACTCGCTCGCCAGCGAGGCCATCCGCGACGTCGACAAGGGGGTCGAGGCCTTCAAGTTCCTGTCCGAGCGGGAGGAACTGGAGAGCGCCGCCAAACGCCTCAGCGAGGCCTACATGGTCGGGGAATTCATGCCCTCGATCCAGACGCTCCCGCGCGAAGAAAAGCGGCGCGTCCTCCTCTTCGTCCGCGAATCCTACAAGCTGGTCGCCGCGCTCGATGCCAAGGACTACACGACCGCCAAGGAGCTGGTGGAGAAGCTCAAGGAAACCGCGAAGGATTTCGATGCGACCAAGGCGGAGGCCGCCATCGCGACCTTCACCCGGGTCAGCAACATGCACATCGACTCCGCCAAGCTGGCCGCCGCGGGAGGTGACAACGAAAAGGCCGCCTCGGAGATCCAAAAGGCCATGGAGGTCTGGCCGCAGAACCCCAAGCTCACGGAGTTCGACCAACTCGTGAACCAGGGAGGCGCCCTGGTTCAGGCTCTCAACGACTTCGATCGCCTGCTGAGCGAGAACAACTACCGGGAGATCTTCAAGCGGCAGTACGAGATCGCGCCCGCCGTCCAGGGTGATGCCCGCCGGGAGGATGCCTTCAAGCAGATCATCACCAACATCTACCGCATCGACGGTGCCCTGGCGAAAGCCAGCGAATTCGGCAAGATGGGCCAGTCCTACGCCGCGTGGGAGCAACTGGCGGAATTGCGCGAGGAGTTCCCGGACGATCCGCTGCTCGGCCGCGAGTTGGAGCAACTGGCACCGGACGTCGCGGATTTCACCAAGGCGCTCAATCGCGCCCGCACCCTCGAGGAGCGCAGGGACCGCCAGATCGGCTCAGCGCTTTCGTGGTATCTCAAGGCCCGCTCGATTTATCCCAACAGCGACATGGCGCAGGAAGGAATCGACCGCCTGGTCGAAGACATCCTGCCGGGAGGGGAGGATCCTGCCGATCGTGATCGCCGCTCGGCCGGCGTGGACGAGGACTACGAGGACTGAGCGGCATCGAGCCGCCTGAGATAGTCGAAGGTGTAGATGCCGGTCGAGTGGCCGTCCCTCCAGAACAGTTGCAGGGCGTAGCCACCCACCGCCTCGATCTTCCGCAGGCCGAAACCGTCGTCACCGATCGATGGGACGGGACGAACCACCCGACCCAGCGCATCCGGTTCGCCCTGGCAAGCGGCGCAGGGGCAGGCTCTTCGCAGAAGAGTGAGAGGAAGAAAGCACTCCACCCCGTCGTCGAACGCCAGGGCCAGTTGCTCACCGACCACCGCGTGCTGGATCAGGCGGCTCATTGGGCGGCTTCCCTCCTTCCGAAGATTGAGGAGCCCACCCGGACGATCGTCGATCCCTCCTCGATCGCGACTTCGAAATCTCCACTCATCCCCATGCTCAGCCCACCATCGGGCAGCAGGGCATCCCTCAACTCCCGGGCTCTCGCGAACCAGGGCCTTGAATCCTCTGGATCATCGACGGCCGGAGGGATGGCCATCAAGCCGACGATCGACAGGTTCGACAGGCACCCCACTTCATGGATCGCGGCTTCCAGTTCCGCCTCCGAAAAGCCGCCTTTGCTGTCTTCACCGGCAAGATCCACCTCAAGGTAAACCGACGGCTTCAATCCCAACTCGCCGGCAATCCGGTCCACATGCGCAGCCAGCCGAAGCGAGTCGATGCTGTGGAGAACCGGGAAGGCCGGCAGGACCTTCCGCACCTTGTTCCGCTGGAGGCGACCGATGAAGTGCCAGTTCAGGGACGCCGGCAACTCCTCGACTTTGGCGCAGCCTTCCTGCTGGCGGCTTTCTCCAAAATGCCGCTGTCCGGCCTCGCTCGCCTCGGCCACCACAGCGGCTGGAAAGGTCTTGGAGACCGCCAGAAGCGTGACCTCCTCCACCGACCGCGAAGCTCTTCGACAAGCCGCGTCCATGCGGCGGCGGATCTCCGCCAGACGAGCAGCGATTTCCGGCATCAGCGGGCTCCCGAGGGCTTCAGCATCCCGGCCATGCGGGCATCGCGGGTGATCTCCACAAGGTCACCCAGGATTGCGAGCCCTTCGCGCTCGAAAGGATCGAGATTACTCGGCCATTCCGGCGTGTCGTCGAGTTGCTCGGTCTTGTTCTCGGCCCGGCGCATGTAGTCCTGGGCGTCCTGCGAAGGATCGACCTCCTTGAGAGGCTCCTCCTTCTCGACCTGATCGAGGCTCAGGCGGAAGAACTTCTTCGCCTTCTTGTCCGCTTCGGCGACCTCGGCAAAGCGCTTGCGGCGCTCGGCGTTACGCTCGTGCTGGCGTTCATCGGCCTCGGCCAGTTCCTCGCGGCGGGTGCCGATGTTGAGGGACACGCTGTTCTCACGACGGCGGTTTCTCTCCTTCATCACATCCTCCATGATGTAGGCAAAATCCTTGCACTCCTTGACGCGTTCGCTGCTCTCCTCCTTCAGCCGCGGAATGAAGAGATGCTTCTTGTCCAACGGTTCGAAGTCGGGAGCAGGCCGGATGATGTCGTGATCGAGGGCGTGATCGAGATACCCCTCTCCGATTTCCAGCGCATCGCTGAGGCTGGGGAGAATGATATCCGGAACCACACCCCGGTTCTGGGTCGAGGAACCGGAAGGACGATAGAACTTCTGAATGGTCACCTTGAGGGTACCGGCCCGGTTGCGGTTGGCGAAAAACGGCATCTGCCGACCGATATCCATCGGCTGCTGGACCGTGCCCTTCCCGAAGGTCGAGGATTCTCCGACCACAACCGCCCGGTTCTGGTCCTGAAGGGCGCCGGCAAGAATCTCACTGGCCGAGGCGCTGCTCTTGTCCGTAAGCACCACCATCGGGCCGTCATACAAGGGGCGGCGGTGCTCGGACTCCTTCACCTGCACCTGCCCGAGGGTGTTTTTCACCTGCACGACCGGCTGCCGCTTGGTGAAGAAGCCGGTCATGCGACGGACCTCCTCCAAGGCGCCGCCACCGTTGCCCCTCAGGTCGAGCATCAATCCATCGATCTTCTCGAGCATCAGGCGCTCCAGCAGGCGCTCCACGTCCACCGAACAACGGGTGCTGCCACCATCGAAATCCGCATAGAAGGAGGGAAGCCTGATCACTCCCAGTCGCTGCGGTTCTCCGTCATTGCCGGTCGTTTCAATGATCTCGGCGGAGGCCTGCTCGTCCTTGAGTTCGACCTTGCCTCGCTCGATCACGACGATCTTCGTTTCGCCGGGCACCCCCCCGGCCGGCTCCACCTTGAGGCTCACTTCCGTCCCTTCCTTGCCACGGATCAGATCGACCACCTTGTCGATCTTCATGAACATGATGTCGACCATGTCCTCGGGCTTTCCCGAGTTCAGCGGGTCGACGGCCACCACGCGGTCGTTCAGCTCCAGGTCCCCCTGGCGATCCGCCGGACCGTTGAGCACGATGCCCATGATCTTGGTCGCGCCGTCCTCCTCGGCCTGGAGCAGCGCCCCGATGCCGACCAACTGGTTGCGCATCCCGTCACGAAACCGCTCCATCTGCTTGAAGCTCAGGTAGTCGGTGTGGGGATCGAAGGTCTTCGCGACGGCGCTGAGGAAATACGCGGCGATGTCATCACTGTCGACGTCCTGAACGCTCCGCAGAAAGCGTTCGTAGCGGAGCAGGATCTTTTCTTCCGGCGATCGTTCATCGGCGAACAGCTCCTCCTTCCCCTGCTCCTTGGCGAGCTTGATCACCATCTCCCGGCGCAGGGTTTCCGAAAGCAGCGCCTCCTTGATCTGCTTCCGCCAGATCTCCATCGCCTCCTTTTCGTCCTCCGGCCACGGTGCCTCCTCGCGGCTCCGCTTCACCGTCTCCTCCGCGTCGAAATCGAACTCCCCTTCCTTCAGCAGTCGCTTGGCCTCGGCGACCCGCGCCTCAACCCGCTCCACGAAAGTCTCATAGATGTCCTCCGCCGCCCGCATGCTGTCCCGCTCGAGAAGCATTTGCGAAAGGGTCTCGCCATACTCCTCCTCGAAACGATCGATGTCCGCCTTCGTGAAGTAGACCCGCCCGAAATCAAGGTCCTTGAGGTAGGTCGCCAGAAAATCGTCGCTCAGCGCCCGGAACGGCTGCCGGGAACGGTCGAAGTGACTGTTCTGGAGCATGATCGCCATCTGGCAGCCGACTTGGTCGAAGTCGGTCTTCTGCGCGCAGGCAACCTGCGCCGAGGCGAGCACAACGAGACTGGCGACGCCGACTCTCGAGCGCCTCCAGGATTGGAGAATGGATCGGATATTCACGCGTTGAAAGACCGGGAGCCTCGCACACGGCAGCCGAAAGTCGAACGCAAATCCTCGACGATCACCGGGCACCGGCACCCGGTCCGGGCGTCCGCTTCTGCAACCATTCCCTGAAAGCCTTGTCCCGCTCTTCCTTCTCCACGTTTTCGAGAGAAAACCTGCCCGCGAACGGGACGGCACGCATCTGGCGAAGTTCGCCCCATTCGCCCGCAGCCCAGGGACGCGGCGCAAGCTTCAGGGCAAAGGTTTTCACCTCGTCCTCCCTGGCGACCTCCAACTCGATCTCCTCTCCCGGCTTCATTCCACCCACCTTCCGGGCCAACTGATCCGGCGTGTCTCCCTCGGTCCAGCGCTCTCCATCGATGCCGAGAATCCGGTCACCCTCCCGCAACCCGGTCCGGTCAGCCGGAGAGCCCTTCTGGACCGAAGTGATGGCAACCGCAGGCACCTTTTCCCCCTCCAGATCAACCTGGAAGCCGACCATGGTGATTCCGATGAAACCCGGACGTTCGCGGTCGAGCTGCGACATCACCTGGCTTCTCAGGACTTCGAACACCCGGTTCCGCACTTCGGGTTCGTCGTGGGCGCTGCTCGTTTCAAGAAGCCAACCCAGCCCTTCGTCGCCCGCTTCCGCCGCCCAGTCCTCCAAAGCACGCTGTGCCTTGATGCGCTGCGGGTAATGCTCGGATGACAGCTCCTTGAGAAGCTCCTCCGGTGGTTCGACCGCCCTGGACGGCAGCACCGCGACGACGAGCGCCAGCAAGACCAGCCATGTCCTCAACCCTGGAACGCTCATCACACCCGGGTATCAGCGCCCGAAAAGATTCTTCTGGGGAACCTCGATGGTGTCGTTCGGCTTGAGAAGAACCCCCTTCGCTTCGGTTTCCTTGACGTTGTATTGCCGGAGGTTCCCGTCCCGGATGAGCTTCACCCGATACAAGCTTCCAAACTCATTGGCCCCGCCCGCCGCCTGGATCGCATCGTAGAGGTTCAACCCGCGGGTGTAACGCTTTTGCCCGGGACTCCGGACGTAACCTCCCACCGTGACCGTGTATTCCGCGACGGTTTCGTCGCTGGACGCAAAGACCTGAACCGTCGGATCCGTGTAGATCTTCGCCGCCCGGTATCGGGACTCGATGCTGTTCGCCAGGGCATTCGGACTCATCCCCGCCGCCCGCACGTTGCCGATGAAGGGCATCCGGATGTAACCCCCTTCGGAGACCGGATAGGTGTTGTTCACCCGGCTCATTTCTTCGCTCGGGACTCCCTGAATCCGGATTTCGATCGCCCGACCCGCCTCGATGGTCGTCTGGCCTGCGGCATAGCCGATCAGGGAGAGGAGTCCCAACAGGATCAAATGAATCGTCTTCATGGTTCCGAAGGTCACTTGTGATGCCCGGGCTGTCAATAGAGGTCGTCCTGCGTCGACACCGGCTTCTCCGCGACCGCCGCCGACTCCGCCGACTTCTTCGCGGGTTTGGCCGCCGGTGCCGGCGCGTCGCTCGGGGCGTAGTAGGTGTAGTAGCTCGTGTAGTACTGATACTGGCTGTCGCTGCGGACATCCACGTTGTTCAGCACGACGCCGATGACGTGGCCTCCGACATTCTCGACCGCCGACTTGACCCGCAGGAGCATGTTGCGGGGAAGCTTGCGGTGCTGAATGACGACCATGGTGAGGTCGACTTCGCTCGCGAGCACGGACGCATCGCTTACGCCGAGGATCGGCGGGGAGTCGATGAGGACGAGGTCGAAGCGTTGCTTCACATCCTGGATCAGCTCGGACATCCGGCGGGAGTTCAGGATGCCCGCCGCGTCGGCCGGCAGGATCCCCGACGGCATGAAGTAGAGGTTGTCGACCGGCGTCTGGAGAATGACGTCCTCAAGCATCAGGTCGGTCGTCAGGTAGTTGGTGAGGCCAACCGAGTTGTTGATGTCGAAGAAGGTGTGGAGACGGGGGCGGCGAAGGTCGGCGTCGATCATCAACGTGGTGTACCCCCCCTGCGCACAGATGTAGGCGAGGTTGACCAGGGTGGTCGACTTGCCCTCACCGGCTCCACCCGAAACGACGGTGATCGAGTTGTCCTCGGGGTTCTTCCGGTTGAACTCGATGTTGGTTCGAAGTATTCGGTAGGCTTCCGCATCCGGACTCATCCCGCTCTGCTTGTAGAGAATCCCGACCTCCTTCGGAATCACGGCGAGCACGGGAACCTGAAGGTATTTCTCGACGTCCTCGAGCGTCTTCACCGAGGTGTCGAGGTATTCGAGGAAGAAGGCGATGCCGATGCCAAACACGAGGCCCACCACCGCTCCGAGCGCGAGGTTGAGCTTCACATTCGGACTCACCGGGCTCTGCGATTCGACAGGATCGGCGTGGACCACAACCGGGTCCTCGGAGATCCGGCGCTGCATTTCCTCGCTGATCAACTTCACCTTGAGTTTCTCGAGCAATTCCTGGGCGGTCTCGAAATCGGCTTTCGCGTCATCGAAGCTGTAGCGCGCGATGCCGTGCGTGACCGCCTCCGCTTCCTCCTTGTCCTTCTTGATCCGGAGCCGCTCGGCCTGCTCGGACACCAGTTCAAGCTGAGCCCTCAGGGTTTCCCGAAGGGCCACCACGCCCTCCTCGAGGTCCCGGTTCAAGCCCTCGATCATCTTGCTCTGCTGCTTGACGGTCGGGTGGTTCTCTCCGAGTCCTCCGAGCTTGGCGGCTGCAATTTCCCTTCTCGCCTCGAGCCAGCGCGGATGCAAAGTCTTGATGATATTCTCGGGCAAATTCAGCCCGGCCGCGTAGGTGATCAATTGTTCACCATCGTAGCGAAGCAAGGTGTCGATCTGGCTCTCCAGCTTGATCTTTTCGGATTCGAGCTCGGCGTATCGTTGCGCGGCACTGAGAGCCTGCCGCTCTTCAGTGTAGCCCCCCTCGTCCCCTGATCCTCGACTGTAGATCACTCCTTCGTTCCGGATCAACTGAGTGAGAACCTTGCGTTTCTCCTCCACCAGATCCTCCTGCGAGCGCACCGCCTCCCGTAGTTCGGCCATTGCCCGATCCGACCGTTTATTCTCAAGAACTTTTCGCCGCTCTCGGTAAGCATCCGACACCGTTTCCGCGATCATCCTGGCATCGGCCGGGTTCGAGGTCCGAACCTTGATTTCGATGAGGTCGGTGCCACGAATATTCTGCGCACCAATGATGCCTTGGAGTCGCGCCCGGCACGTCTCACGATCCGCACTCCAGTGATTGATGAGATCGAGTTTGTCGACGACGATATCGAGGGTTTTCTGTGACTTGATCACCTCGAACTCGGTCGGGAAGAAGGTCGCGCTGCCGGCGGTCGGATCATGGGAGACGTAGCCGGGGAGAACCTGGACCGAGGGAAGATTCGGGCGGACCTGAATGGTCGCCGAAGACTCGTACCGTTTCGGCATCACATAGGTGATGACGAGGGCGGTCATGAAGACGAGCAGGAAGGTCAGGAGAATGATGCCGTAGCGGTTCTTGATGACTTGCCAGTAGTCAATCGCGTGGAGGGCGACCTCCGATGAGTTGCTCTGTTCGGAATTCATGAGATGACGGGGATTTATCGACTTGGAAAGAAGGGGGTTCAAACGAAAACCTCCCGCAATGGAGAATACCACTGCGGGAGGTTGAAAAGGGATCTATGATTGAAAAACCGAGGGAGAAAACTGCCAGAGCCGATCAGGCCTGCAATCAGAACTGGGCATGCACACCAACCGTGACGCGGTTCCGGTCGTAACTCTGTCCGACAAAATCCGAATCGGCGGTGGTGAAGTTGTAGGACAGCGAACCGTAGATTCGATCCGTAAACCGCACATTGACGCCGGCGTAAATGTTGAACAGGTCCTCACGGATTCCGTTCGCGGTCAAGGCGGGCAGACCAGCCTGAACCGCGACCAGACGGCCATCACCAAAGTCAGCAGGGATGTAGTCGATTCCGGTGAAAGCACTCAAACGGGGCGAGAATTCGTAATTCCCGCGGATACCAACGCGAAGGGTCCGCCGGTCATCAAAGTCGTAGAGACCGACCGCTCCCCCATTCGCGATGATGCGGGTGGTGTCGTAGTCCTCGATTCCGTAACGGACGAACGAGCGAATCGAAAACTGGTCGTTGATATTCGAGCGGAGCGCAAGCTCGACAAAGGGCGAGGTCGCGTTGGAGCCGGCGCGGGCGTCGGACTCGCGGAATTGGGCACCCGCCTTGGCCACGATGATCGTGTTCGGGCTGAAGCGATGCTCGACCCCGAGAAGAACGAAGTGGGAGGATGAATCCGAGGCGAATCCATCCGCCTCGGTTTGTGAGTAGCGATAATCAAAGGTCGCCACCGTCTGCGGCGTCAGCTGGTAGCGGAACTGGTGGAACAACTCGTAAATCAGGCGATCCTGGTTGTTCACCGCGCTGTCGTAGTCCAGCCCGCGGATTCCGAACCCGGTGTAGGTCGCCAAGCGCTCGGTCCAGCGGAAGCCGACCGCGTTGGTGGTACCCCAATGGAAATAGGCATCGTTCTGCCGGGAGGTCGCAAAACCATAGGCGTAGTCCGGCTCCAACTCGTAGGCGGCGAAGTTGCGGCTGGTGAACCGGAGACGCTCGGTGAAACGATGCGTCCAGTTCAGGCCCATTCGGAATTGCGGATTCAGGTCATCGGCTCCGATCGCGGAAGGAGCGTCCAAATAGTAGATGGCACCGACTCGGGCATAGAGATCCAAGGTCGAGCGCGGCGTGATGTTCACAAACGACAGACCGACGTACGGGTTGACGCTGAAGGCGGACTCGTTGGCCCCCAGGCCGATCGCCGTCGGGGTAACGTTGTCATCCCAGGTGAAGTTGATTCCAAGCGACCACTCGAGCGGGAGTGGCTCCTGGGCCTCCGATCCGATGTAATAGAGACCCTCCTGGGCCTGGGCGGAAATCGCCCCGATCGCGGAAAGGAGGGCGGTTGCAAGGTAGCGTTTCATGAGAGTGGGGTGGGGTGGGGAACAGCGAAGGTCTTCAGGGTGGGGCTAAGGGTCAACGGGGACGAATCTCTGTCTGGGAGCCAGGGTCGGTCGGGGTGCCGACCGGGGGCTCGACCACCGGGGGATTGATGACCGGAGGAATGGGAGTCACCGGGTCGATGGGATTGAAAAACCAGGTTCCCGGGCTCGGGCCAATGCCCTGACCCGGAAAGTCCAGCGGGTTCCAAGCGGGTTTGACGTCCGGCAGCGGTTGCTTGGGACCCTTCGCGCTCTTGGCACTGAGACCCGCCTCACCGCTGGACGGCTCAAGGCGAATCATCACCGCCTGAATTTCGGACAGCGCGTCAGGAGCCACCGCAAGGGCGCACTGGGCAATCAGGCGCATTTGCTCGGGAGCGGTCATCGCCGCGGTCTCGACAATGGCTCCGACAAGCTCGGCTTCGGCGGAGACTTCCTCGATCGCTGCCTTGACGATTTCGCAGGCGCATCCGGGCGAAGCTGCGATTTGCTTTTCCACGATCTCGAGCACGAGTGACGGCTTGGCGCTGACCTGATGACGAACCTTGACCGACAGCTCCAAGCAGTCGTCCACGGCAGCATCATTGCCATACGAATTGGTGGCCAGCAGAACGGCGGCGATGGAGAGTAGGAACTTCATTGCGGAAATTTCTGAGGGGTTTCGTGGGACGTTGGAGCGGGTAGCGGGAATCGAACCCGCGTAATCAGCTTGGAAGGCTGGAGCTTTACCACTAAGCTATACCCGCGCTCGGACTTCGACAAGAAAACAGCGCAAAGCTCGCAGCGGCAAGGATAAATTCGGTTTTTTGGGAGGGGCGCACGAAACGATCCCGACCCATTTTTCGGTTGCTTGAGGCGGAGCCGCTCGCTATCGCCCTCGTGCAAGGCGGGCGTAGTTCAATGGTAGAATGCGAGCTTCCCAAGCTTGAGATACGGGTTCGATTCCCGTCGCCCGTACCAGCCTCCCTTGCCAAGGGTTAGAACCGGCGGCTCAGGTGGAGGCATCGCGGTGCCCCGAAACGCCATTGGAGCCCGGTTCCTCGGGAAATCCCGATCCGGGGGCCGCTCAGGACTTCCATGGGCTGCCCGAGCCTGATCCCACGAGCCTCGTGGCTCAGAAACTCCGCCCCATGGGCCTCTCCCGAGATTCCGAGGGCCTGGGTCAGCCTCCCGGGCCCCGAACACAATTCATCCTCTTTCACCCGGGATCTTCTAGTCTGCATCATCGAAAGTCCCTCGATCGGCTCCAGCGCGCGGAAGAGGACGAAACCACTGACTTCACCTCCCTTGACCAGCACGTTGAACAGCCAGTGAACGCCGTAGTTCAGGTAGACGTAAGCCGCTCCGGGTGGCTTCTCTTCGACAAAAGACCGGGCGCTCGGCCGGAAAAACGTGTGGCAGGCCGGATCGTCTTCGGCCGCGTAGGCCTCGGTCTCGACTATTCTCCCGGCGCAGCCGTCCCAGCGAAACTCGGCCCCGATCAAGCGCCGGGCGCACTCCACAGGATGAGCCTTGAAGAAGGATGAGTCCAGATCGTCCGGATTCATCAGAGCCCGGTCGGGTGATCGATGAACTGGCCAGCCACTCCGAATCGCTCTGAAAGCGCGCCTGCCAGCGCCTTCACCCCGAAAGTCTCGGTCGCGTAGTGCCCGGCGTAGATGAGATTGATTCCCAGTTCCTCGGCCAGTCCGTAGGTGTGGTGTGGTCCCTCGCCGGTGATGAAGGCATCGATCCCCGCCTCCGCCGCCTCCGCCACCTGTGAGCCGGCACCCCCGGTGCAGAGGCCGATCCGACCGATCTGCCCGGGGCCGGCCGGGCAAATGTGAGGAGCACCGCCAATTGCCCGCCCCACCCGATCCACCAGATCGGCGAGCGCCCCCCGCCACTGGCCGAGCAAGCCGACCGGCATCCCCTTGTAGTCGAGAAAACCGCCGTCCACTTCCATCCCGATCTCCACAGCCAGTCGGGCATTGTTCCCCCACTCCGGATGCACGTCGAGCGGGAGGTGGGCGGAGTATATCGCCATTCCGGCGTCCATCGCCGCCTTGATTTTCCGGTAGAACGCTCCGGTCAACGGCTGCGCGCCACGCCAGAACATCCCGTGATGAACCAGCAGGAGGTCCCCGCCGGCCGCCACCGCCTTCTCGATGACCGGGGCCGAGGCATCGACCGCCGCGATCACTTTCGCGACCTCCTCGTTTCCCGCGAGTTGCAGACCGTTCACCGCTCCCGGGTAGTCGGGGATCTCGGCAATCTTCAGCTGGTCATCCAGAAAGGCCCTGATTTCCGAAAGCTTCGCCATGCCCGTCGTCTAGCGCCCTGCCGTCCACAAACCGAGCCAAATCCCGCGGCAAGGGCGACTCCCACACCCGCATCCGCCCCTCCCATTCCCCCGCCAACCGGCAGGCGTGCAGGGCATGACGCGGAAGCATCAGGCGGCGGCGGGATTCCTCCGACAGCCCGCCGGAAATCTGCTCCAGATACGGGGATCCATCGGAGCCGTAGATCTTGTCGCCGACCAGCGGATGCCCAGCCACCTCCAAATGAACGCGGATCTGGTGCATCCGTCCCGTTTCGGGAAAGCATCGCAGCACCGAGAACCGCCCCCCGCTTCTCTCGAAACGCTGCTCGACCCGGAACCGGGTGGCACAGGGTTTGCCCCCGGCATGCACCCGCTGTCGCAGCCAGATCGGAGACTCCCCCACCTCGCCGGCCCGCAGAATCGGACCCTCCTCCATCCAATCGTCCGAATGCGGCCAGCCGTGCACCACCGCCAGATATTCCTTCCCCACTTCCCGCCGCTCGAGCAGGCCCGAGAAATGCCGGGCGGCCTCCCTGGTTTTCGCCACCAGCACCAACCCGCTGGTTTCGCGATCCAGTCGCGTCAAAATGGAGAGCCCGCCGCCATCGGCCAGGTCGCAGGCCAGCAGCGCCTGCAATCCACCGAGCAGGGTCGGCTCGTCGGTGCGGCCGTTCGCCGGATGCACCGCCAGCGGCGCCGGCTTCTCGACCACGATCCAGTCGCCGGTCTCATCGACCACCCGGAAATCGCACTCGGCCCTCACGCGCACAGTCCGAAGTTCCAAGTGAAAAGTTCCAAGTGCCAAAATGATGCTTCACGAGAATTGGACCTTGGAACTTGGAACTTCTCACTTGGAACTTTCGAGCCGTAGGCTCCGCGCATGCCCGCTGACGCGCAACAGACCCTTGCCGGACCCGCCACCCTCGAAGGCACCTCGCTGCACACCGGTGAGAAGGTCACCCTCACCCTCCAACCCGCCCCGGAAAACCACGGCTTCAAGTTCCGCCGGGTCGACATCGCCGACCAGCCGTTCATCGATGCCGACGTCTCGAAGGTCCAGACCGTCGAGCGCGCCACCACCCTCGCCGAAGGCTCGGTCAAGGTTCACACCGTCGAGCACGTCCTCTCCGCCCTCGTCGGCATGGGCGTCGACAACGCCATCATCGAGATGAACGCCAACGAGCCGCCGATCGGCGACGGCTCCGCGGGCCCCTTCGTCGAGCTGATCAAGAAGGCCGGAATCGCCACCCAGGAAGCACCCCGCAAAACCTGGGAGATCCGCGAGCCGCTGCACATGGAAACCGGCGACGGATCGCTGATCACCATCGTGCCCGACCGGAAATTCCGGGTCTCCGTTACCAACGTCGGCCCCGGCGGCCGCTTCGCCCAGTATTTTTCCACCGAGGTCAACCCCGAGACCTACGAGAACGAGATCGCGCGGGCCCGCACCTTCGTTTACTACGAGGACGTCAAGCCGCTGCTCGACAAGGGGCTCATCAAGGGAGGCTCGCTGGAAAACGCGGTGGTCGTCCGCGGCGATCAGGTGATGAGCAAGGAGGCGGTGCGCTTCGACAACGAATTCGCCCGCCACAAGGCACTCGACGTCATCGGCGACCTCATGCTCTGCGGCAAGCGCCTGCTCGGCCACGTGATCTGCGTCAAGCCCGGCCACGGCCCCAACACGAAGATGGCGGCCAAACTCAAGGAGCAGTACTCGCAGATGCGCGCCCTCGCCGCACCCTTCGAAATTCCGCGTGGCGAGGCCGTGCTCGACATCAACGATGTCATGAAGCTCCTGCCGCACCGCTACCCGTTCCTGATGGTCGACCGCATCGTCGACTTCGAGGGAGACAACAAGTGCACCGGCGTCAAGAACGTTACCATCAACGAACCCTTCTTCCCCGGCCACTTCCCCGGCCACCCGATCATGCCCGGCGTCCTGCAGCTCGAGGCGATGGCCCAGGTGTCGTCCATCCTGATGCTCCGCAAACCGGAAAACGCCGGCAAGATCGGCTACTTCATGAGCTCCAACAACGTCAAGTGGCGGCGCCCGGTGCTGCCCGGCGACACGCTCTACATCCAGGCCGAGATGACCAAGGCCCGCGGTTCGATCGGCCAGACCTCCTGCCGCTGCCTGGTCAACGGTGAGATCGCCTCCGAGGCGGACCTCAAGTTCGCGCTGGTGGACAACTGATCCGGTCGCTGCGGCATCCTGCCGCAGGCCGTCCCCGTGGCTTCCAGCCGCGTCTCCATCATGCCGGACTCCACCCCCTGCTCCCGCTGCGGCGCCCCGACCGAACTCCATTTCGGCGACCGCCCCATCTGCGAGGACTGCTACACCGCCCTCGCCTCGTGCTGTGCGGGTGAGTTCGAGGAGTCTTCGGAAGAACCGCCGATTATGAAATCGGCATCTTCGATCGAGAAGCCTCGCTGAACCGATGAGATGCCGATTTCATAATCGGCGGTCCTCAGAACAGCCAGATCCCCACCGCGGTCACGGCCGCCACGGCGGCGACGAACATCCCCACCGACAAGGCGAAGAGCTTGTCGAGTTTGGCTTCGACCGCCGGGCTCTCAAGCCGTCCAGGTACCAGCCCCTGCTGCAATGAGGCATCCCGGCCCGCCGTGTAGGCCTGCCGGAGTTGTTGGGGGCGGTGGGGAGTCATGGAAACCTGAAGGTTTGGGGTTCTTGACTACCAATCGCGAGCGAGAGTCGCAATTACCAAATTTCTTGGTCCAACGGATCAGTTTCATCCCCCGAACCCCGGCATGGCCTCCCCAACCAGGAAGATTCAGCCCTCCTCGCCTTCGATCGTCCCCTCCTCCACGCCACGGGCGATGATCTCGTTCGAGAGTTTGGGCCGGAATTCGAAGAGATCCTTGCGGCGGTCGCTCATCGGCGTCACCGCCCCGCTCTCGCGCGAGCGGTAGAGATCGGAGATGTCGAGGTCGGTCACCAGCATCGTCTCGACGTTCGGATCGGCCTGGCCCTGGATTCCGTCCCTGGAAAACTCGAAGTCGCTCGGCGTGAACACCGCCGCGCGGCCGTAGTGGATGTCCATCGCCGGGACATCCGGCAGGTTGCCCACCACCCCGGCCGTCGCCACGTAGATCTGGTTCTCGATCGCCCGCGCCGCGGCACAGGTGCTCACCCGCAGGTAGCCCTGACGGTTGTCGGTGCAGTAGGGCACGAAGAGGATCTCCACCCCGCGGTCCGCGAGGTAGCGCGCCGCTTCGGGAAATTCCACGTCGTAGCAGATCAGCACCCCGATCCGCGCCTTGGGCGTTTGGATCACCATCAGGGAATCCCCGCCGGAGATGCCCCACCAGGTCTTTTCACTCGGAGTGATGTGCAACTTCGGCTGCTCGACGTGGCTGCCGTCGGGTTTGAAGATCATCGCCGAATTGTGCAGGCGGCCGTCCTCCTGCTCGACCGGGTGCGAGCCGGCGATCAGGTAGAGGCCCTGCTCGCGAGCCAGCGTGGCCATCAGGTCGACATACTGTGCCGTGAACTCCGACAACTTGCGGATTCCCTCGCGCGATCCCATCGGCGGCAGGCCACTGAGGAGCTGCACGCTCAGGAACTCGGGGAACAGCACGAACTCCGCCCCGTAGTCCTCGCCCGCGGTTTCCACGAAATACCGGACCTGCGCAGCGAATTCATCGAAGTCCGCGACCTTGCGCATCTTGTACTGCACGCAGGCCACGCGCACCTTCGGGTCGTCGCTGTCCTGCGGTTGGTAGTCCGGGTTCAGCCACTCGATGAGGCTCGCGAAATCCTTGGAAAGAGGATCCCGGATGTAGTTCGGCATCACCCCGCGCACCGCGAAGCCCTGCGAGATCTGGAAACCCAGCACCGGATCGCCGATCTTCCCCTCCTGCACCTGCCAGACGTATTCCTCGGGCGTCAACCGCTCGGCATGGCTGGCGTAGTTCGAGAGGCGCCCCCCGGCCAGGATGCGTCGCAGGTTCAGGCGTCGGCACAGGTCGCGCCGAGCCTCGTAGAGAACCTTTCCAATGCCCAGGCCCCGGCACTCCGGATCGACGTACACCTCGGCCCCGTAGAGCGTGTCGCCCTGCGGATCGTGGTTGTAGAAATAGCCGTCGTCGGTGATCCCGTAGTAGGTGTGCTTGCGCAGCGGGTCGCGGCCCATCGAGACGATCAGCGACGACGCCACGCCGACGATCTTGCCGTCGACCACCGCCACGAACTGCCCCTCCTCGAAGACATCGAGGTGGGACTTCAGCTCCCCTTCTTCCCACGCGCCGTCGGCGGCCACCATCTGGGGAAAGCACAGGCGGTGCAGCTTGATCATCGCGGGGATGTCCTCGATCCCCGGATTTCGAACCCACACCGTTCCTTTGTTCGTCTCGTATTCCTTCGGCTGCACGGCGGGAGGTTCCGCCGCCCGTCGCCAAACCGCAAGCGACGGATTCCTTCCCCACCCTCGCCACCCACCCCGTCCGGATGTGACCCGCGCTGCCTTCCCGGACTCCTGAAGGATCGCCCATCCCACGATCCTTGGGCCAGCCCCAGACGGCCCGGTCGTGCATGCCGCCACGAGGCCAACGATCTTTCTATGATGATCTTGCGCCGCCGAGTGAATCCTCGACTTGCGGAGCGGACGCTCTCAGACTGCCTGCAATTCGTTTCACGTCATCTACCATGATCCGTTCCATCCCCCGGTTCTCCCACCTCCCGGAACTCCTTTCCTTCATCCTCGCCCCGTTCCTTTTCCCAACGATGATCCAACCGGTGGAGGCCGCGGAAGACGAAGTCCAGATCCGGATCGTGCTTCCAACCGCCCCCAGGGCTCAGGCGGAATGCGTGCTGGCAACCAGGGACGACAAGGGTGAGTGGCGGGGGCGGGAGGAGCTCGACGTGCGGCCATCCTTCGTATCCGACTGGATCCAACTGCCCCGCGAAGAGATCGGATTCTGCATCCGGGAGGATGGGAAGCTGCAGCCGGCCGCAACTTTCACCGTGCCCCGGAACATGGAGCGGGCACTCGTCGTTCTCTCGGCCAGCCAGGATGAGGGACGCTTCGACGCCCACGTGATCGACGGCAAGAAAACCAAGTTCGGAAAGGGGAAACTCCTGCTGGTCAACGCAAGCGAGGTGACCTGCGACGTGAAGACGGGCGACAAGGAAACGAAGACCCCGCCCGGCAAGACCCAGGTGGTCGAACCGGCGGCCGACGGCAACGGAATGTTCCAATTGCTGGTGAGTCACGACCACGACGGAAACGAGGTGATCTGCCACGACCGGTTCGTGCCGGCGGACGCGAACGCCCGGGGCTACGTGCTCATGATTCACGATCCGCACATGGTGGTGCGCGTGGTCACCATCTCCGAGTTCGGTCCGTTCGATTGACCAAGCCCGCCCGGTCCCGCCCGATGAAAGGGAGGGCCCGCGTCGTGAGGTATGGGGCGCATGCGTTTGTTTCCGGGAATGCTGCTGGCCTTGGCTGGTCACGTCCTCACGACCCCGCTTCCCGCCGAGGAGGCGTTGAAGGGGTGGGCTCAATGGCTTGGACCGATGCGCACCGGGCACACCGCCGAGCCGAGCGGGCAATGGCCGCCGCGCAAGCTGTGGCAGCGGTCCTTCGGCGAGTCCGACGGCTCGCCGATCGTGGTGAACGGAAAGATCTACCTGACGACGCTGGACGGCGAGCGGACCAAGGTGACCTGCGTGGAGGCCGCGACGGGCGAGGTCGTCTGGCAGGGGCACTCGCCGGGCGGTCGCTACGGCAGGCATTCCACGGGCGACAAGGGCTTCTACGTCGGGCCGCTATCGACACCGGCCTGCGATGGCTCGCGACTCTTCACCCTTTCGGTGGACGGCGACCTCTGGTGCTGGGATGTGGCAACGGGGAGAAAGAAGTGGAGCCTCAACCTCTACGAGAATTACCGGATGGGGCCGCGCAAGCACATCCGCGACTACGGCTACACCGGATCCCCGCTGCTGCACGGCCCGAACGTGTGGGTCGAGGTCGGGGGCACCCGGGGCGCGGTGATGGCGTTCGACCGTGAAACGGGCCGTGAGACCGCCGCCTGGGGCGAGGGCCAGGTCGGGCACAGCGGCGGGCCGACCGCCCCGGATGCGAGGGTCTTCTTCGGCATCGACAAGCTGTGGATCGAGGGCCGGGAGATCCCGTGGCCGACCCAGTATGCGTGCAACATTTCAACCCCGGCGGTGAGCGGGAACCTGGTGGTGGCATCCGCCGCCTACAACCTCCGGCGGACGGTGTGCTACCGCGACGGAAAGGAGATCTGGCGTTCGAAATATCACTGCAAGACCACCAGCCCGGTCATCCACCCCGGGGCCGGCCAGGTGTACCTGCCGGAGGTCGGCCGCTGCCTTGACCTCGAGACCGGCGAACCGCTCTGGACCTTTCCACGGGCATCGAGCGTGATCGTCACCGGCGATGACCGCCTGATCGTCTTCGACCGCGTGATCCGGCTGCTGGATCTGAAGGGCACCGTGCTCCATGAGCTCGAAACCATCGACAAGGAATGGCCGAGCGGCGCCTTCGGCGAGGGCTACCTGATCTTCAAGCACCGGTCGACCGTGGTCTGCTACTCGGTGGCCGGTTGATGCCCCATTCCCCGAGTTCGAGTCGTAAGAATTGATCCCGGTCATGCAAGTCCTCGGCCCGTGGCTTCCGCCGCCCCGCCCTCACGCCGGATGCGCGATCTCGTCGATCTCCTTGTCATCGAGATCGGCCCGCTGATAGACGCCCATGGCCGACCGGATCATGGCACCGGCGCTCTCGCACTCGTCGTGGATCACGTTCACGCCCTTCGCCTTGAGTTGCTCCACCTCGTTCTGGAACTTCGCACGCCCGAACACACAGACCTCGGCATTCCGCTCCCGCACCAGCGGCAGCGCCGCCAGCGTCGATTCGACCGCCGGGAAGGTGAAGGCGACCATCCGCGCCCGCTCGATGCCCGCCAGGTCCAGCGCCTCCGGATGGGTCGCATCGGCGAACAGCACCGCCTGCTTGCCCCGCTTCAACTCGGCGACCGTGTCGGCATTCATTTCGAGCACCAGCGTGTCGACGCCGCAGCGGCGCAGCGACTCGTTCAGCGCGCGGCCCACCGGTCCGAAACCGCAGATCACCGCATGGTCCTGCATCTGCCTGGTCGAGAGACCGTGTTCCAGGCCCTCCCCCGTCGGCAGCTTGTGGCCCACCCGGGCTTCAAGCCACTTGCCGAAAGGGGTGGCGCCCCGCATCAGGCTCGGCACCAGACCCATCGAGACTGCCGTGCAGGCCAGCAGCAGCTGCATCACGGCAGGATCGAAGGCCCGGTAGGCCCCCGCCTGCGCCAGAAGCACCAGCGAGAATTCCCCCGTGCTGGCGAGGCTCGCCGCCGCCAGCAGGGCCGGTCGCAGCGGCAGTTTCATCAGCCTCACCGCCCCGAGCACGATCGAGCCTTTCACCACCAGGATCACCAGCGTCCCCACCAGCACGAAGACCCAGTCCTCGAGCAGGGCCCCGACGTCGATCATCAGGCCGACGGAGACGAAGAAGATCGTCAGAAACAGGTCCTTGAAGGGCAGGATGTCCGAGAGAATCCGGTGGGAGTAGATCGACTCGCTGACCACCAGACCGGCGGCGAAGGCCCCCAGCGAAAGGGAGAGGTCGAGCATCTGGCCGGCCAGGGCCACCGCCGAGCACAGCGCGATCACCGTCAGTGTGAAAAGCTCCCGGCTGCGCGTCCGCGCGACCAGATGGAGCAGCGGTTCGTTGACATATTTTCCGAACAGCATCACGGCGCCGAGGAAAAGTATGCCCTTGCCCAGCGCGATGCCGATGCCACCGGCCAACGTCCCTTCCCCGAGTCCGTAGATCGCCGGTAATATCAGGATGAAGAGGATGACGAAGATGTCCTGAAAAAGAGCCACTCCCAGCGCCGCGCGGGCTCCCGGGTTGTGCGGTTGACCGAGTTCCTGGAACGACTTCATCGCCACGGCGGTCGAGCTCAGCGCCACTCCCACCGCAATCACCGCGCACTCGGGGCCGGGCAGACCCGCCCATTTGGCGCCCAAGCCCGCCAGGAGGCCGGTGAGCGCGACCTGCAGTCCGCCGCCGAAAAGGGCGATCCGCCACAGGTGCTTGAGCTCGCTCAGCGAGAACTCGATCCCGAGGGTGAACATCAAGAGGATCACCCCCAGCTCGGCCAGATGGCCGATCACCGGGTCGTCCTTGTCCGCGCCCACGAACCACAGCAGGCCGCTGTTGGCGATCACCACACCGACCACGAAATATCCCACCAGCAGGCTTTGCTTCGCCTTGGTCAGGATCAGCGCCATCAGCACGGACATCACCAGCACCATCGCCAACAGTCCGAAAAAGGACGTGATCGGCGACTCTCCAGCAGCCAGCAGAGGCAAAGTCATCGTCGTCAGGCTAGTTGCCAGCCCCGGCATGGCGATGGAAAAGCGGTGCCACAAGCAATCGAGTTCCCCGGAGTCGGCAGCCTGGCGCGGGGTCCATGCCGGGGGCGAAACGCAGTGCGGGCGGAGTGCCTGAGCACCCCACCCGCTTCAACTCGACCGTTCCTGGAAAGAGGTCA
This sequence comes from Haloferula sp. A504, assembly GCF_044385805.1. Lineage (NCBI taxonomy): Bacteria > Pseudomonadati > Verrucomicrobiota > Verrucomicrobiia > Verrucomicrobiales > Verrucomicrobiaceae > Haloferula > Haloferula sp. A504. The sequence continues at coordinate 39,966 of NZ_JBISBU010000018.1, read as the reverse complement.
GCCCCGCCGACGGCGCAGCAGCAACAGACCCCCCAACACACCCAGCAAAGCTGTTGAAGGCTCCGGGACGGCGAAGGTGTAAACCGCGGAGCCGGACTGGGCTCCATCCGTGACGTGGTTGCCCGAAATTCCAAATTCGATTTCATAGACGCCGAGTTCCGTGAAGCCCCAGTTGTAATGGGTATGGGTCCCGGCGATCAGCGTGAAGCTGTCCGTCGCCGTCGCCGTGTTGATGAAGTCGACGACCCCGCCGAAACCATCGTCCTGCCAGAGGCGGAACTCTCCGGGCCCACTGACTTTCGACGCGGTGATCGTCACCGTTCCAACGCCCCCGTCCCAGTCGCCCTGAGCCAGTTCCTCCAGGCCCACTCCCAGGAAAGGAAGGCCGTTGGCCGCCGCGTCCAACTCGCCTTCGGGCAGCCAGAAGTAGTCCGTTCCGCTGACGCTGGTCGTGACGGTTGACTTGAGCTGGAACACGAGCTCGTCCGGCTCGTATTCGGATCCCGTAGTCTGGACCACACCGCCGATGATCGCCCCATCCGGGCCCCCTTCGTTGTGAATGTGCGGTTCGAAGCCTCCGATGGTGTCGTAGCCGAAGGCCGGGGCATCGATGTGCCCTCCCGTCACGAGGAGTGCCGCGTGGCCGAGAGTCGGAAGGCCCAAAATTGAAAGTGACGCCGCAAAGAGAAGATTCGTTTTCATGATTGGTTGGATCGTGGGAAGCGGCGTCAAAATTCCTTATCGCAACTCTTATGCAAGAGAAATCTATTTTGATTTGCATTTTTTATGCAACTGCACATCTTGCCGCAGTCAGCTGCATCCCGACCCGGTCCGCCGGACGATTCCGGTCCATTCCATCACGATTCCGAAAGCACTTCCCACGCCACGCCCATGAATTACCGCCCCCGTCATCCGCATCATCGCCCGGCACCGACCGGCTTCACGCTGGTCGAATTGATGGTCTCGGTGGTCATCGTTGCCGTGCTCGCAACCTTGGGAGCTGTCGTTGCCAACTCCGTGAAGGTCCGCGCCCAGGAGGCCCGCTGCCTCAGCAATCTGCGGAACATCGGGGTCGCCCTCCATCTCCATGCCCAGGATCATGGCGGGCGCTTCCCGGAGACTTCGCACACGGTCAGTCTCGACCGGGCATGGATCGAGTCCCTGAGACCCTACCTCGGCGACTACGACGAAATCCGGATTTGCCCGGCCGACCCCCGCGCCAACGAGCGGCTCGAAGCCGGAGGCACCAGCTACATCCTCAACAGCTTCATTTTCGTCCCCGAGGTCAATGCATGGGGAGAAACCGTGGGACCGGCACTGAACCGGCCGGCCGCCATTCCGGACGCGTCCCGGACCCTGCTCGCCTTCGTCTGCTCCGACCGGATCGGCGCCGGCCCCGGAAACGACCACACGCACTCGAATCTTTGGGGCAGCTGGAGCGGCGTCTGCTCGGACATCGCCCCCAGCCGCTTCGGCGGCAGCGACGACCGCCTCGCGGCGGACGGGCGTTCCAACTACCTCTACGCCGATGGTCGCGTGGAGTCGATCCGCGCCGCGACGCTGAAGCAGAAGACCGACTCGGGAATCAACATCGCCCAACCGCCCGGCCTGTGATGAAGTCTTCCGCTTCCTTTCTTTCCCTGCTGAGCGCCACTCCCCTCGCAGCCGGACTGTCGCCCCTCGGCGAACACCTCGACGTGCGCTCGCACTATGAGGGCGGAGAGTGGTCGAACGTCCTGAGGGTTGACAGCCACCCGGAGCCCTGGGACCCGGCGCTCGTCTTTCTCCCGCTTTCCGACAAGCCGGTCGTGGCCGGAAATCCCGCCATCTCGGGGTCGAGGCAGACCCAACCCACGTCGAGCACCTTCAGCTTCACGGGAGCCTCTCCAGGCGATCCGATCTGGACCGCTGTCCAAGGCACCCCGGGCATCAACGAAGTGTGGCCCGGCTTCGACAACGACCAGCCCACCGACACCTTCGGTTCTTACATCCCCGCGGATGCCCGCGTCTCGCAGGGACTGGCCCGGCCTTGGATCAAGATTTCGCTGGTGGACTATTCCCCTCCTCCGGGAAAGACTTCGCATTTCTCCTTGTGGAACGCCTCGTCCGGCCAGCCCCCCACGGTCTGGATGTCGACCTCCGATACCTCCAACGAAGACAGCTTCTATTACGCGGCGGGCAGCCACCTCCACGTCTGGTGGGGTTTCACCGAACTCGGGGTCCACCGGGTAACCTTCGAGTCGTCGGCATTTCTCGGCCCCGGGGAGACCAATCCGACGGGTGCCGGTGACCCCTTCACCCTGACCTTCACGGTTGGCACGGTCGGACGCTGGCAGGCCACCTGGTTCGATGCCGACGAGCTCGATGATCCGGCGATTTCCGGAATGGACGCCGACCCCGATCTCGACGGTCTGGTCAACCTGCTCGAATACGCCTTCGGCACGAATCCCCGCGTCGGTGGTCCGGTTCCGGTGGAGGAAGGTCTGGGCTTCCCGACCTTCTCCCTCGTCGACGATGGTGGCACCCTCTACGAGACCCTCACCTACCCGCGTCGGCGGGCCGGCGACCGCCTGATGCCGGATGTCTATCAGCCGGAGTTCTCCAGCGACCTGTCGGCAGGCTGGAACGACACCGGTGTGGCGACGACTGCCGCCGACTTCGATCCTCCGCTGGACGGCCTCAATGCGGAGTGGGAACTCGTCACTTCCCGCCGTCCCGCCCCCCCCGGAGCCACCCGCGGATTCGGTCGCGTCGACGTCACGGCCGGCGACGAATTCTGACTGGTGAAGTCAAAACCGGTCCGGCAACGCCGTCCCTCGGTTTCCCTCGGGCATCAGACTGCTTTCAGGAGTTCACCGGGTTGCCCGGGCGTTCATGAGAAATGCAGCGTGGGCGGAGCCTGAAACCGCCACCGCCTCTGTGGTGGTGATTCAGCGCGCTTCCCCGGGCCGGGGCTTGAGTTGCGCCTCGATGAGCTGGCGATCGCCCAGCAGGGCGACCCCGACCAGGGTCCGGGCCTCGTCCATTTCAAGCCGCCGGTGCTCGGAGAAATCCTCCCAGCGGCCGTCGGCGATCATCTCTTCCTTGAGCTGGTCGAAGCGTTGCAGCGAGCGGGCCCCGATCTCGAGGAAACCGCGCAGCTCCTGCTCGGTCCCCACCTTGTTCCTCAACATCACGGTGAGGGCGTCGTGGCAGGCGGAGGCGCCGGTGATGGCGGCCGTCGGTTCGTCCGGATACTGCAGGCAGTAATTGGCCGTGCGGCGTGCCAGGTCGAGCGCCCGCCGCTCGCCTTCGGCAATCACCGCCCCCTCGTCGTCCGCCCCCTTGAGCCGCACGATCGATTCACTCAGGAAAAAGAAATACGAGCCGTAGCAGAGGAGGTTGGTCGGATCCATCTCGTAGCTAAGCTTCAGCCGCTTCTCGGCCTCGCCCTTCATGAAGGCATGCATCGCATCGGTGTCGCCGCGGTGATTGGTCCGCTCGTAGCGCGCGATCTTCATGTCCTTGAGCGAGCGCAGCAGCCACTCGCGCGTCGACTTCGCCGGCACCCGGGGCGCGGGCCCGGCGGCCTCTTCGGCCTCGTGCTCCTCGAACTCCCGCTTGATCTCCCCCGCGATCGCCGCCATCCGCGCCGCCGGATTCACCACGTCCCCGGCGGGCAGGACATCACCGCCCTCCTCGTCTTCATCGTGATGATGATCCTCGTGCAGATCCTCCCGGCTTCCCCGGTGCCAGTAAAGGTCGGCCGGCCCGCGCATCGCGAAGGCGATCGTCCTGCCGTAGGCGCTGCCTTTGAGCGACATGAAATTCGGCTCGTGCTCGAAGTGGCCGCCACGTGTCATCGACACCGAGACACCCACCCACGCCACCGCGAGGAGCGCGACTGCAGCGATGATGGCCGGCCGCCTGACTGCTGGACGATCCATGACTCAGGAGCGCAGGGGTTCGGTTCGGAAAAGCAGCAGCGACAGGCCTCCCAGCATGCCTCCCAGCAGGGCGAAGTAACCGAGGAACCCGGCGAAGGAGCTCCACTCGACCTGGCCCATCTTGAAGATCAGGCGAGGCGTGAGGTCGGCCAGATGGTACTGGGGCGAAACGATGTAAAGCCACTCGAGGATGGGGTTCCCTCCCATCTTGATGGTCTCCGCCAGATGCCCCACCCCGTAGAGGCCGTAAAGGCACAGGCCCGCCGGAACGACGAATCCCACCATCGATCCGAAGCGGCTCGAGAGACCGATGCCGAGCAGGGCGAGGGGGCCGATGGCGACGAGGAACAGAAACGCGGCCTGAAGGTTGGTCGCCACCCACAGCCCCTTCTCCTCGGGATCGCCGGGCATCGCCGCGACCAGGCAGATGACCACCGCGATCAGCACGACCGGCAGCAGGAAAATCATCAGCGCCGACCACATCGAGACCATCTGTTTCAGCGAACCTTCGCCGCGAGCGCGGAGGTAGTTTCCGACCCCGGTCCGGGAGTTTCCATCACCGAGGCGGGCCGCCTGCGACAGGCCCCACAGGATGCCCACGCCCCAGACCACCAGCCAGGCCGCGTGCGCCCTCGCGGGCGGCATCAGCTTGGGCACGGTCTCCACCGGCGCCATGTGGGGCATCACGAAGGGCAAGCCGCAGGTCAGCAGCAGGATGATCACCCAGGTCTTGCGCACCCAGAGAGTCAGAAGGCTGAGCCGGAAGAGATGCATCGCGGGATTCAGTTGAGGAGTTTCTTGAGTTCCGACCAGGTCGTCGCGCCGGCCCCGGGGCGGCCGATGCGGCCGTCGCTGATCAGCATCGCGCTCGGCATCGACATTTCGTCGAGGTCGGGGTGGCAGGAGATCACCCGCAGCACCCGCTCCTCGCTCTCCCGCCAGCGCTTCAGCAAGGCCTCGCGCGCCGGCGTGTCGAGACCCGTGAAGGGTTCGTCGTAGAACATCACGTCCGTGCCGTCTCCGATCAGCGAAAACTCCGCCACCACCAGTCCGACCTTCTTGCGGTTGCCGAAGGAGAGCTTGCCGAAGGGCTTCGCGACATCGAGTTCGAGTTCCTCCGCGAAAGCGTGCGCCTCCTTGCGGATCGACCCCGAGAGGAAGGCGGCGAACACGTGCGACGCGGCGAGTTCCCGATCGTAGGTCAGTTCATCACTGATGAACTGACGATTGCCTTCCAGCACGAAAGCCCCCTCCGTCGGTTTCAGCAGACCCGAAAGCGTTTTCAGAAGGGTCGTCTTGCCCCGGCCGTTGCGCGCCAGCAGGAAATGGGTCCCCGGCCCGAGATCCACCTCCTCGTCGCAGGTGGCCAGAGTGCTCTCGTAGCCGATCCCGAAGCCTTTCGGAATCCGGACCGCGGACATGGAACCCGATGACACGCTCACCATGACCACGACGATATGGGTATTACAGGATCACAGTCAATATGTTTTTGTAATCTATTTGCGTTAATTAACGTTTGTCGGAAGTGTTTCACTTTCGTAAGGCGTTCTCCATGAGCCTGATGAAACGAGTCGCCTTGGCGGCCCTTGCCCTCGTGGTCCCGGCGGCCGCCCAGCACGAGCACTGTGATCACGACCACGATCCGGTCACTCCGGCTCACGCGCCGGTCAGCCCTCACCATCCCGACCTCAAGCTGCCATCCCACGACGACGCCTGGTTCCACTTCCACCCCTTCCTCTCCGCGGCGGTCGCCTTCGGCGGTTCGACCTCCGAAAAGAACTACGGGCTGATCCAGGGTGGCCACGCCCCGATCGACGACGGGTTCAACCTCCAGGGCATCGAGGTCGGAGCCCTGATGGAGCTCGGGCCCTATCTCTCGATGATGGGCGTCTACAACACCTTTTGGGACAAATACGACGGCTGGGATGGTGAGTTGGAGGAACTCTACGCCACGGTTTCGCTGCCGGCCGGTGTGTCGGTGCGCGCCGGCCAGTTCTTCGTCCCCTTCGGCCACGAGAACCAGACGCACCTTCACGACCGCGAGTTTGTCGAACCGCCCATCTCGGTCATCCGGCTTCTGGGCGAAGAGGGCCTCATCACGCAGGGTGGCGACATCGGGTTCATCATTCCCGGCATCGGCGAGAAGACCGTCTTCCGCTTCGGCTACGGCCAGACCCGGCCTCACTCCCACGGCATGACCCGGGAACAACGCCGCGAATTCTACGAGGAAGCGCTCGAGCACGCCGGCGAGGACCATGACGATCACGACGAGGATCATGACGACCACGACGATCATGGGGACGAGGACCACGATGATCATGACCACGACGATCACGATCACGGAGGCCACTCCCACGGCTTCGCCGGAAACGGGGGCATCTTCGATATGGAGGACGCCTACCTCGACGACGGCTACTTCTTCGCCCGACTCGAATCCGACGTTGCGGGCGATTACGGGTTCAACCTCATCGGTGCCTCGATCGCCGCCGGACAGAACGGCTTCGAACGGACCACCTGGGTCGTCGGCGCCGACGCCTTCGGCACCTTCACGGTCGCCGATCGCCCGGCCTGGTGGCGGACCGAAGCGTTCTACCGCTACGTCGATGCGATCGACAACAACGGCAACCCCGGCAGCTTCGACGAATGCGGCATCTACGCCGCGACCGGGATCCGCTTCCACCCCTCGTGGACCTGTGCCGCCCGTCTCGAATGGGCCTCGGGCGACCGCGCCGCCGGTGCCGAACGCCGCTGGCGCGCCTCGACCGCCGTCACCCATCTCAGCAATCTGGCACCCAACGCCGACCTCCACACCCGGCTCCAGTACAGCTACGACGACCTCGGCGGCTACGGCAACGAGCACTCCGTCTGGCTGCAGTTCGTCCTGAACATCGGCACCGGCTGCGACGGCCACGTCCACTGAAGGGTGGCGCAAAGCTCCGCTTTGCGAAAGCATGGCAAGCGTCCCGCTTGCCATCGCCCACCATGCACGCCCACTACTTCCAGCACGTCCCCTTCGAAGGCCTCGGAGCGATCGAGCCGTGGCTGCGTGAGCACGGCTTCGGCATCACCCGCACCGCTTTCTTCGAGGGCGAGTCGCCCCCCGCCCCCGAAGGCATCGATTTCCTCATCATCATGGGCGGTCCGATGAGTGTGAACGACGAGGCCACCCACCCATGGCTCGTTGGGGAGAAGGCATTCATCCGGACCTTTCTCGACACCGGCAAACCGGTGCTCGGCATCTGCCTCGGCGCGCAGCTGATCGCCAGCGCCCTCGGTGCGAGGGTCTATCCAAATTCCGAACCCGAGATCGGATGGTTCCCGCTCGAGGGTGTCTCCTCCACCGACGGCTTCCACTTTCCCACGAGCTTCACCGCCTTCCACTGGCACGGCGAAACCTTCGACCTCCCCAAGGGCGCCATCCCTCTCGCCCGCACCGAGGCCTGCGAAAACCAGGCCTTCCGCCTCGGCGACCGAGTGATCGGACTGCAGTTCCACCTCGAGACCACGCCGGAGTCCGCCGCGGCGCTCGTCGCCAACTGCGCGGACGAACTCGTGGATGCCCCTCGTGTCCAGACAGCGGACGAAATCCTCAGCCCCGAAGCCTGCGGAGCCGCCAACGAGCTGCTCAACCAAGTCCTCTCCTCCCTCGTCGATCCATGCGAATGATCACGATGGTCGACAATTCCGAGTCCGGGAGCTTGACACCCTTCTATCCTCACGTTATATCTTTGATTAAAGGTTTCATCAACTCCAAAATCCATCCCCGTGAAAGCCATCATCATCCCGGTCCCCTCTCAACGGTGTCGCGATTCTTCCACCCGCTCTGCCAAGCCAAACCATGTGGCCGGGTTCACGCTCGTCGAACTGATGGTGGTGATCGTGATCATCGTGGTTCTCGCCGCCATCAGCTTCCCCATCATGGGGCGCGTGAAGAGTGCGGCCCGCGCCACGGAGTGCGTCTCGAACCTCCGACAGCTCGGCGGAGCGATTCTCTCCCACGCGATGGACAACAATGGGAAGCTGGTCGACCTGCAGCCTGCGGTCGATCCCGACACCGGCAAGCGTCCTCCGATCTGGACGGTGCAGCTCGCGCGGGACGGGTACCTGTGGGATGGCAATGGTGAACTGCCATGCGGAAAAGGTGTCTGGACCTGCCCGGATTGCGACTTCATGAGCCACACTTACGGGGGTTACGGCGTGGTCGAGGACACGATCTTTGTTTACGCCGAGAACCGTCCGGTCGGGGTCAATCAACCCGGCTCCCTCCGCCTGAACCTGATCGCCCGCCCCGAGCGCACCTGGCTGATCGGAGATGCCACTCGCAATGCGAATGAACTGAACAAGGGTTGGTATGCCATCTGGTCCCAACCCGACCGCTGGAGCGGTCATGGCCCGGCTCCCCGGCACCGCGACAGGGTCAATGTCTGCCTGGCCGATGGAAGTGTGAGCGTGTTGAGCCTCGCCGAAATCGAGTCGCGCGAGCTGACCCGGAACGTGGTCCGTTGAACGCGGCCAGCCCGGTCAAGGGCCGGGCTCCCGCTGCAGCCGGAAGAAACGTCTTTCGTCAGCTCCGGTCGGCGCATGCCGGACGGCCTCGTCCTGAAAGATGAGCGAACCCACTTCGGACCACGATCCCTGCTCGAGGGACCCCGACTCGAAAAGCCGCCATCCGGTGGCATCATCCCGCGCCGACCAGACAAGCTCACCATTCTCGTTCCAGCGAAGACCCGAGGCCGGGGCGGTCCGGCTCAGGCCACCCTCGCTCGGCAAGAACACGCTCGCACGCCGAACCGACAGGGGTCCGGGTGCGACACGGGCGATGCGGAAGTCGGCGTTGGAGTTCTGACGATTGCCGAAATACCCGTCCGGGACGACCCAGCGGAGGTTTCGCCAACCACCGGAGCCAGGCATGACATGGACCTCCGGATGAACGATGTAGGCTCCCTCGAGTCCGTCGTACTGGAGTCGTAGTTGCAGATCCGGCTGATCATCGAAAACCTCGACCTCGATCGTCACCTCAGCGCCCGCGGCGGCTTGATGAAGCACCGCATCATCGATGCCGAAGTAGAGATACGACCCGGCCGACAGCGTCCGACAGGACAAGCCACCGGCCACGGCAGGCACCGTGACCCCATCACCCGGCTGCGGATGGGTGAGGCCCTCCTCCTGGTCCGGGTCGCCCAGCCACACGCTGGCATCCTGCCCACCACGGGCCGGTTCCGGCGTGTCTGCCGTTGCCGGAACCTGGGAAGTGACCGGTCGGAAGCCGTTCAACATCTCGCGTGCCGCCGCACTCAGTCTCAGGTAGCGAAACGGGTCGTCGCCTTCATTGGTGAGGTAATGCCCCCAGGCCCCGTGGGGCTGGGGCGGATTGTCCGACATCGGCATGATCGCCGTGCCCTCGTCGTACTCGTCGAACATCCCGAGGAAGATCTGGTCCGCGCCGACGGCGACCGCTTGGTGCAGCGTCTGCCAGTAAAAGGCCCCACCGTTGCGGGGGGTGTACTCATCAAAGGGCACGAGCTTCTTGAGGTTGTGCCACGAGAACCCGGGCCAGGCATGGGGAAGGATGTCCATGTTCCAGGCATCGAGCTGGGCTTTCTGGGCCGCCAGATCCCCGGCATCGTTTTCCATCCAGCCCAGCAGGGCATCGTATTTCTGGTAGTGCCCGTGCCATCCCGTTTGCCCGAGCCACCCCGAGTGGACCCCGGCAATCAGGTGAAGGCCCTGCGCCTTGAACCAGTCGATGATGGCGTTGGCTTCACCGAGATCCAGACCTTCGCGACCCGGCACGGAGAAACCCCAGATGAACAGCACAGGCTTGCCGTCGTGATGCAGGTAGCGAGGGTCCTCGAGGATGCGCGCTTGCTCAACCAGCCAGTTCCAGTCGCGGGTGATGACCTCGAAGGGGTCGGGATCGTCGGACATCGAGCTCACGTCATACTCGATCGCCCAGACGCGTCCTTCCAGGTTGGCCGCGCGCCGGACGTTGTGCAGCACGAACTCCGGCGCCCCGTAGGCCCCGCTGGAGCCACGGCTCACGAAGCGCTGAAGGTAGGCTCCATCGATGTCGTGCTGCCACATCCAGCGGAAATGCCGCTGCACGGTGCCGGGATCCCGGGACGAGAAGACATAGGCGGGCCGGCCGTCGGCCAGCTGCATATCACCCGACCGGTAGAGCTCCGCAGGATCATGATGCTCGAGCCACGGCCACATGTCGACGGTGATGGTCTCGGGCGAGGGCACGGACGACCGGCCTCGACTCCAATGGCGCCAACCAAGATCGTCAGGATCATTCGGCGCGGCGAACCAACCCTGGTAGCCGGTCATGACCTTGCCGCGGGTGGTCGTGGGATCCACGAAGTCGTGAGTCGGTCCGGCGTAGGCTCCGAGCCATGGACGCGAAATCGAGAACGCAAAGTCGGGATCGGGAAAAGGTTCGATGCTGAGCGCCACCGATGCGACCGAGAAGGGAGTGCCGTCATCCGTGGCAAACTCAATCCGGAAGTCATTCCCCCCATTCTGGCGGTTGGCGAAGAGCGGGTTGGAGAGTTCGTGATACGAATCCACGAAGCCGCCGCCATTCACCCGGTCGGAGCGCGTGTGGACCTCGGATGGCCGGAACTTGTCGGCGAGGTCGGCACCCTCGTCGGAGTCATACTTCACCTCCAGCCGTCCCCGGCCTTCATCCAGATACTCGATGCGCAGGTAGACCGGGAAGCCGGGTGGAAAGGTGCCATTCGGAACGTCGAAGTAGAGCATGTTCGCCGCCGTCCACACGGTCTTCCCCCCGACGCTCCCCGAAGTGAAGTAGCCTTCGCCGCCGCTCGGAAAAGGTGTCGGCACGGGAAGCAGCGGATTCTCCGGACCCGGGGCGTCGGGGGGCAGGGCCGTGATGGTCAGGCGACCGGAATGGCGGTTGTCCCAGTCGTAGAGGATCGTCCCGGTTCCACCGTAGGCCGTAAGCTTGCCGGCATCGATGAAGTCCGCGATCTCGCCGGACTGATCGGTCCGCAACAGGAACATTCCCGCTGTGATATCGGTGGTGCCACGGCCGATCTCGAGACGGTCCGCGGTGAGCACCCCGCCGTTGATCTGGATGTGGGGCACCACGTTCGTCGCATCACCGAAGGATTCCCCGATTCGAACAAAGGTGCCGACGTTGACCTCGCCGCCGGTCATCCGGAAAACCATCTCGTGATCCCCCGGATCCGCGAACTGACCGATCAGCAGCCTCGACTGGAAATCCGCGGTCGCCCCCGCCTCGATGATGATCTCCGAGCTGCGGTTGTAGGGCCCGGCCCAGTCGGTGCAGGTCAGCTCCGCGCCTGCGGCAAGACGCAGCGTGCCTCCGGGCCCGTTGTCCCCGGTGACCAGGTGCGTGACCGTCACCGCCGTATCGAGCACGCATTCGGCGGCACCCGCCACGTTCAGGACCGCCTTGAAATCGCCATCCGGCACCACGCCGCCGGTCCAGTTCGCCGGGTCCGACCACGACCCCCGGGTGGGTGGAAAGATCCCAGCCGCTGCCGGATTCCACACCGTCGTTGTCGTGGCACGGACCCATGCGGGACCGGCCAGGGCAAGGATGACGAGGAGTAGAGTCTTCATCAGGGCGCATGGATGGAAAACCCGATCGCCATCCCGTTCCTGGGAGCTCGTCTCACTGCGGCAACTCCTCCCAGTTCCGCCCCTGCCCGGCCATGTCATCGAGGTGGCGCATGTGTCCGAGATTGCGGGCGTGCGGGATGTCCGGAGTCCACAGCCGACGGGGTGGTGCGTTGCCCCATGCCGGACGGTTCATGCCGACGTAGTGGTCGAAGATCACCGGTGGCTTGGCCTGATGGTCGGCAATCCGCTCGGAGGTCGCGGCATGGTCGCCGGCATCCGCGCGAAGGATGAAGTGGAAGCCGTGCCAGCCCTGGTCGGAGTGCCTCCTCGAAAAGGCCGGCGACAACTCGCTGTCACCGGTCCACGCCATCAACGGCGACCGGAGCAACGTGAACTGCCAGACATCGTCGCGGACGCTGGAGCTGTAGGCATCCGGCGTGTGCAGACCGAGGCGATGCTCTCCCACCACCACGGCATCCCATCCACCAAAGGGCATTTCATCGGGGCCCGGCATCCGCTCGACATGTCCCCCGGCGAGACCGCTGGTCCAGGCGGAGGGGGAGGACCTCAGCTGCAGCGGCATCTGCAGCAGGTGGTAACGCTCGGCAAAGACGACCTCGAGATGAAAGTGAACCTCCGGCACTCCGGAGTAGACCGTGACGGCCAACCGCAGCTGCGAACGGCCGAGGGTCGTCTCGGCGAAAGCTCTGGCCCGCACCGGACCGGCATCCTCGATGGTCCACTCCAGCGCATTCATCCGCTGCCGGACCGGTTCATCGAAACCGGCTGCGTGGAACACCCAGGTGTCGCCGTGATCTTCCCGCAAATGCAGTCCGAGACCGTCCGGCCCGAGCAAATCCTGGCCGTCGCGACGCAGCGCCGCAATCCCCTGCGGGCCCAGTTCCACCTCGACCCGGTCGTTGGCGAGCACTGTTCCCCCGGCATGAACCGCCCCGACCGGGTCCGGGACCGGAGACTCCGCTCCATCCAGCAGGCGAAGCACCCGAGAGCCGGTCGCCGGAATGGTGACCGGAAGCACCGCACGGTGGACCATGGCCCCGGCGTTGGGCTCCGAGGTGACCAACTGGAAGGGCACCGCGCGCCCCTCCTCGTCGGCGAACCAACGCTCACCCCAGTCGTCGAAATCAATGAAGGGCTCACACTCGACATGACCGTCGAAGGCATGCACCGATCCGTTCATCAGCACCAACCGCTGGACGTTCTCATCTTCCAGGGTGCCCCGTGCATGCCGTCGCGTGACCCGCACGATCTCCTCCTCGCCGACGATGCCCGCCCGCCCCTGCATGTGGCGGGTCGACACGTATGAGGAAGGCACGCTGGTCCCGGCAAGAATGTCGTGGAACTGGGTGAAGGCGAGATCGCGCCAAGCCTCGTCGATTCGCCCGAGCGAGTCCTCGGCGAAGCGGTCGTCGCCGCCAAAGGCCCGAACGAGCTCCTCGGCCTGTTCCAGCAGCCGCTCGCCACGATGCTGGAACTGCTTGGTCTCGTGCACCACGCTGTAGCAACCGGGGAAGGTCCGCTGCAACTCCTGCTCGACCACCGGCAGCTCGTCAACCACCTCCTCGACGGCCGTGTAGAAGTCGTCCACCGTGCTGAAGCGGAGTTCCACGTCATCGAACGCCTCCCGGTGTTCGAGCAACCATTCGATCGAGGCCTTGGTCGGGCCCCCGCCGTGATTGCCGAGGCCGTAGAACAACATCGTGTGGCCCGGGCCGGGATGGGCGGCATTGAGCGCGAGATCGACCTGTCCGTGCAGGTCGTCGCTCCGGGTCACGTAGGCCGACGCAATGCGGAAGCCGATGACCTGCGCGCCCCCCGGTCCCCGCCAGCGGAAGGTCTGCGCCGGCAGTTCGACCTGACTCTCGTTCGGGCGGTGAAACACGTAGCCACGGTAGCCCTGTTCGTGGAGCAGATCCGGCAGGGTGGCCGGATGACCGAAGCTGTCGACATTGTAAGCCACCGTCGGCGAAATCCCGAAACGATCGTGAAAGTACTTTTGGCCGAGCGCGAACTGCTTGCGCCAACCCGCCGCCGTCGGAAGATTCGCATCGGGCTGGGTCCACTGGCCGCCGACGATGCTCCACCGCCCCGCCTCGATCAGCTCCCTCGCGGCGGCGAAAAGACCCGGATCGAGTTCCTCGACCCACTCATAGAGCCAGGCCTCCCCACGGGTGTAGCGAAACTCGGGATATTCATGGCAGCGATCGACCGCCGAGCGGAAGGTCGCCAGCGCTTCGTCCACGCCGGCCTGCCAGTTCCACAGCCAAGTGGGATCCAGATGCGCGTTGGCGATCAGGTGGACGACGGTTTTGCTCATGCTCGGAAGGCCGTGGAGGAACATCGAGGCATCGGCCGACCCGACGACCTCCGCTCGACCGGCAAGGAATAACCCTCAAAAGCACTTGCGTAAACGATAAATCGAATCTCCGAATGTCATCTCACCAGAATCGAAGCACCGATGCCTCCACAATTCCGGGGTCCTTCACTTCCACAGAACCACGCCATCGTGGCTCGACGACCGATTCCAAGACCCAGCAACCCTGTGGAAGGAGACCCAGAGAAAATGCTTGAAGCCCCGAGCACCATTAGATTAAACGTTTATTCGCATGGTGTGAGGGAGGTCGGATCGGCCTCTTCCGCGCCACGCTGCCTCCTCAAACCCGACCGTATTCAAACCTCCAGACGCCATCCCATCCAGACCCATGAAACCCATGAACATCGGGCACTTGCTGCCCTTCTCCCTCGTGGCCTCGTGCCTTGTCACCGTCCTCCACGCCCAGGAAGCCAGCACCACCGAGTGGAATGCCGGAGCCGCTGGAAACTGGGCGGATTCGACCTGGTCTTCGGGTGTTCCCACCACGGGCAGTCTCGCAGGCATTCTCAACGGAGACACCGTGACGGTTGCCGCTCCGGCCGCCGATGACCTCTCCCAGATTCTCATCGATGGCACTTCGACGCTGGCGGTGGACTCCACGATCGGTATCGACGGCACGGACAGCCCCGCGACCGGTCTTTACGTTCTGGATGGCACTCTCAATGTCAATTCGGGCGGCAACCTCGACGTCAGCACAGGGGGACGTTTCTGGATCGGTCTCAACAAGGTCGGCACCCTCGCTTTGGGCCCCTCGGGCATCATCACCACCGACCGGCCCGTGGCCATCGGGCGCGAGGGCGGGGGCAGTGGCACCGCGTTCAACCAGACCGGCGGCAGTCTCACCACCACCACCAATGAGTTCCGGGTCGGCGCCTTCGATGCCGTCGGGGCCTACAATCTGTCCGGCGGTACGGCGGTCATCAACACCATGAAGGTCGGCTATGCCGGATCCGGCACGGGCAACGTCACGATCTCGGGCGGCTCGACCGACCTGACCCTCAACGGTGAAACCAGCATCGCCTGGGACGCGAACAGCAACGGTCTGCTCACCGTCGAGAACGGCACCGTGGTGACCAACGACCGCATCCGTGTGGGGGTGGCGGGAACGACCCCTGCCAGCGGGACGCGGACCGCCACGCTGAACCAGACGGGCGGCAGTCTCACCGTCAACGGCCGGATTGACATCGGGGGAAATACTCCGGCAGACGTGGTGAATACCGTCTCGATCTCGGGTGGCACCCTCGCGACGACTCAATCGGTCAACGTTGGATATGCAGGCACCGCGACCGGGATTCTGAACGCCTCCGGAAACGCACAGTTCAATCCCGAGAACATCATCGTCTCCAATGGAGCCGAAACCACCGGAACCGTGAATCTGATCGGTGTCTCAACTACCACGGTTGCCGGGGAAATCACCGTCGGCCCCAACTCTGCCGCAACCTCAACCGCCGAGTTCAATCTTGGCGAATTCGCCTACCTCCAGACCGACAACCTGCGAATCCGGAACGGCAGCTTCAGCCAAAGCGGTGACTCGGAACTCAATCTCCTCGGCGGCGGCGGCGGCTTCCTTCTTGGTGTCGATTCGACCGGCGACTCGACCTACAACCTGTCATCGGGAATCATCAACAGTGGCGACCGGATCCGGGTCGGCGTCACACCGGGTGGTGCCACCCTCTTCAATCAGACGGGTGGCGACGTCAACATCACCGGAAGACTCGACATCGCCGACAATGCCGGCGCCAGCAACGTCTATCAGATTTCTGCCGGCACGCTCGACACCACCGGTAATGCTCTGGTCGGCGCCTTCACCGCCGGCGGGGCGACCCTCAGCGTGAGCGGCACCGGGGTCGCCACCATCGGCGGCAACATCGAGGTGGGTCGTGCATCGACCACCGGAGTGGTCGATGTCTCAAGTGGCTCCCTTTCCGGAAACACCTTGATCCTTGGCCAGGACAAGGTGGGAGGCGACGCGCTGGGACAGGGAACACTCAACCTCAGTGGCACCGGGCTGCTTTCCGCCAGCAGCCTGCAGGTCCGGAAAGGAATTGCGAACCAGATGGATTCGACCAGCACTTTCAACGTGAGTGGCGACGCCATCATCGGACTCAACAACCAGGCCGACGCCACCTACAACATGGACGGAGGCAACCTCAACGTCATCGGCCGCCTCCGCCTCGGGGCCGGCTCCGGGGCCGTGGTCAACCTCTTCAATCAGACCGGTGGCACGGTGGACCTCAAGAACCGCCTCGACTTCGGGGACGCCGACACGGCCACCAACCGCTACTCGATCTCCGGCGGGACCCTGTCGCTCACCGGCGGAGACCAGCGGATTCTCGTCGGCTTCCAGGACAACACCAGCGGCCAGCTCGACGTCAGCGGCACCGGCCTCGTCCAGGCATCTTCGGTGGTGCTCGGTGAATTCTCCCTGGCCACCGGCACCGTCAACCTCAGCGGCGGCGTGGTCGAGACCACCCAGATCAAGAGCGGGAACGCCCCGGGCAGCTCGCAGACACTGAATCTGAACGGCGGCACGATCCGCTCGGCAGCCGATGCCTCGGTGAACATCGACGGCAACCTTCCGGCCAACCTTCTCGCCGGAGGCATCACCTTCGACGTGCCGGACGGCGCGTGGACGACCACCACCTCGGGCATCATGACCGGGGTCGGTGGCCTGACAAAAATCGGTCCGGGCAAGCTGATCGTCAATGGCGTGCAGCAGTATACCGGCGACACGACCGTGCAGGCGGGCACGCTGTGCCTGGCCGAGCCCTATCTCGATGCCGGCTCGGATCTCTATCTGACCACCGGAGCCGTCCTTGATCTCGACTACGCCGGCACCAGCACCATCGGCACGCTCTACATCGACGGCGTTCCGCAGCCGGCGGGCGTCTATGATTCAGCGAGCGCCCTGATCACCGGCACGGGCTCGCTGACCTCGACCATCGGAGGCACGCCGGACCCGCTGACAATCGAATCGTTCTCCCGCACGGGCACGACGGCCACAATCGTGATCAAGGGCGCCCCGAACACCGATTATGTCTGCAAGAGCTCGACGGATCTCAGCGGCTTCGGAACCACCGAGGGTACCGAGACCACGGACGGAAGCGGCAACGCGACCTTCACCGTCGATGCGACCGGCACCAGGAAGTTCTACATCGTCGAGGATGCCCCCTGACGCCACCCGGCTCCGGTGATCGTCACCGGGGCCGATGGAAGCGATTGTCCGGTGCCGCGATTTCCCCATAGGATGCGCCCATGCCTGGAGGTGAAAAGGAAGTGACGCTCAAGGATATCGCCGAGCTGGTGGGTTGTTCGCAGGCCACGGTCTCCAATGCCATCAACGGCCGCGGCCGCATGAGCGCCAAGGTGCGCGAGGAAATCCTCGCCCGCTGTGCCGAACTGCATTTCGTTCCCAACTCGGCCGGTCGCAGCCTGCGCCTGCGCCGTGCCGATGCCGTCGGCGTGATCTACGCACCCTCCTTTGCCGAGCTCTTCGGCAACGTCTTCTACGCCCGCATCATGGAGGGTCTGGCGGAGTCCTTCGGCGAGGCCGGCCTCGACCTGATCCTCGGCAACCGCACCGACGCCGACGGCCTGCCCACCATCGTCAGCCAAGGCAAGGTCGACGCCCTCGTGGTCCTCGCGGGCGTCTTCCAGCAGGAGGACTTCGCCAAACTCCGCCGCTGCCGCGTGCCGATGTGCATCGTCGACGGGCACGTCGGCTCGATGCAGGCCGACAGCCTGACCACCGACGGCTACGGGGGAGGCCTGAAGGTCGCCGAACACTTCATCGAACGGGGCCACCGTCGAATCATGATGGTGGCCTACAAGACGCCACTCTACAACATCGAGCAGCGCATCGCCGGCTTCCTTTCGGGACTCCGTGCCGGCGGGGTGCAGGCCGAGGAGAAAGAGGTGATCCTGCGGGTAAGCGACGATGAGGACGCAGCAAGCCAGGTGCTCGCCCGCCTCGACCAGGACCAGCCGCCTACCGGCATCTTCGCCGTCAATGACACGCTTGCCGATCACCTGCTCAACGCCCTTGCCGGGAAGGGCATCAAGACACCGGACGATGTGTCGATGGTCGGCTTCGACAACGACCCGCTCGCGGCCCGCTCCAGCCCGCCCCTGACCACCGTCGGAGTCGACAAGCGGGTGTTTGGTTCGCTCAGTGCGAAGCTCGTCCTTGATCGGCTCTCACGCCCCGGAGGCCCCCCGGTTCATCAGGTGCAACCCACCAACCTCATCGTCCGCGAATCCGTCGCCGTGCCGCTGTGATCCGGACCGCGGGCGACCCCCGGGGTGGGGCGTGGTCGACACAGCGCCGGGGCGCGGACCCCGTCAGGAGCGGCGCCGACTCACGCACAGACCGAGGCTCAAGACGGTCAAGAGGGCGACCACCGAAGGCTCGGGGATCACCGTCACCGAAGTCAGGTTCGAGTCCGAATCGAAGGAGACCTGCAGGCTGCCGCCGACGCCGACAATCTCGCCAGCACTGATGTAATCACCCAAGTTTCCCACCTGGTCGCCCTTCACGCTGAGCAATCCTCCTTCGCTGATCAGGATCTGGGATCCGGCCTGAATCGACGGTGTGCCTGGATTTCCACTGATGTTGTTGAGGTTCAGTTCTCCGCCATTGGCAATGCTGACCGTCGCCACTCCGCCGGAGGCAGTCGCCGCATTGCTGGTGCCCAGGCCCAGGATGCCCGAGGTTTGGTCGATCACCCCGGAAATGGTCACCGTCGCCGTGCCGGTCACCGTGATCACCCGCCGTGATCGTGCCCCCGGATTGGACGTCGATGCTTCCGTCGGCATCGTTGTTCGCCGCCCACAGGATGCTCCCCACGTCGACCTGCCCGCCGGACTGCACGATCAGGTTGCCGGTGGCATTCGCGTTGTTGTTGCCGGCGAGGAGATCGCCACTGGTCGTCAGCACCCCGCCGTTGGCCACCACCACGGTGCCGCTTTCATCCACTCCGATCTGAACCCGGCCGACGGTCGGCACCGCCGTGGATACTGTGACCGTATTCCCTCCCCAGTTGATGCGGGCGTCGTCACCCGCAGCCGGCACTCCGGCTCCGGGGCTGCCGTCGTTGTTCGGATTCACGCCCCAGCCCGGGTTGGATCCATCGGTGATCTGGGACCAGTCGCCGCTCTGGCGATAGCGGTAAACGGCGGCATCCGCCGCCTGAAAACCACCGGCTACCAAGGAGACAAGCAAAAGAGCGTGTGAATGCTTCATGGGTTCGAAGGTTTGGCACCCCATCGCTGACCTCACCCTGAAAGCCAGAAACCGAAGGAGATGAATCCTTTAATCATTATTCGCCATGATGCGTCAATCCCGAATCTCACAAATCAGGATTTGAGCGCGGCAACCCAGCTCTTTCATCGCCATTTATCTCTTGAAAGATTGGATAAAACGTTTAATTCAACGCCGCTTGCCAGAATGGGGAGTGCGGCAGGATGCGCTCGTCGCTAGGCTCGATCGGCAAGGCAACTGGCTCATCCCATGCCCACGCACTACTTCGGCACCCTCGACTACCTCTTCATGGGTCTTTACGCCCTGATTCTGGTGGGCCTGGGCATCTACCTGAAAGGCCGGGCCTCTGAAAGCCTCGAGGACTACATCATGGGCGGGAAGAAGGTCCCATGGTGGGCGATGGGCATCTCGGGCATGGCGCAGTTCCTCGACCTGACCGGCACGGCCCTGATCGTGTCCTTCCTCTTCATGCTCGGACCGCAGGGCCTGTTCATCGAGTTCCGCGGCGGGGCGGTGCTGATCCTGGTCTTCATGATGCTGTGGATCGGCAAATGGCAGCGTCGCTCCGGCTGCCTCACCGGTGCCGAATGGAACATCTTCCGCTTCGGCGACTGCTGGGGCGGCCGCTTTGCGCAGTTGATGAGCGTCTTCGCCATCTGCCTGACGACGATCGGCATGCTGGCCTACTTGACCAAGGGGGTCGGCCTGTTCCTCTCGACCTTCCTGCCCTTCTCGCCGGAGATGTGCGCCTACGGGCTGATCGCGCTGGCCGCCGTCTACACGATGATCTCGGGCTTCTACGGCGTCATCTTCACCGACCTGTTCCAGAGCGCGATCATCGTCACGGCGGTAATCTACATTTCGGTCAAGGCCTTCCTCGCGGTGTCGGGCGGTGACGAGATCGCGGAACTCGCGCTCGAGGTGACGCGGAACCCCGACTGGATGAGCAGCACCCCGCGGTGGAGCGCGTCCATGCCGAAGGGCTACGAGGCCTATCAAGCGCTGGTGCCGCTGATGATCCTCTACCTTTTCAAGAACGTCCTCGACGGGGCGAGCAAGATCGGGGACCCGAAGTATTTCGGCGCCAAGACCGACCGCGAATGCGGGAAGTTGACCGCCTTGTGGACGATTGTGATGACCGTGCGCTGGCCGATGATGATGGGCATCGCGGTGCTCGGGCTGTTCGTGGTCCGGGACCTGTTTCCGGATCAGGCGGTACTCGAGCAGGCGGGAGCGCTGATTCACCAGCAGTTTCCCGAAGTCACCAAGCCGGAATGGGGCAGGTTGATCTCCGGTCTGGTCAACCAACCGGAGGCGCATCCGCCGCAATTGATCTCCCAACTGAAGGCGCTCGTGGGCGAGGAGGACTTCGCCCAGAAGCTCGGGTTGCTCAGCTTCGAGGGAACCGTGAATCCCGAGAAGATCCTGCCGACCGTGCTGCTGACCTCGGTCGGCGAGGGCTTGAGGGGCATTCTGCTGCTGGCCCTGATCGCGGCCTCCATGTCGACCTTCGACACCACCGTCAACATGGCGACCGGAATGGTGGTCAACGACTTTTACCGCAAGTACCTGCGCCCGAACGCCAGAACCCGGGAACTGATCCATGCGAGTTGGGCCACGGTGCTGGTGCTCGTCGGCTGCGGCATCCTGATGGCGAACAACGTCGACAGCATCGAGGACATCTGGGGCTGGCTGATGCTGAGCCTCGCCGGAGCCTTCTTCGTCCCCAATCTGCTGCGGCTCTACTGGTGGCGCTTCAATGGCACCGGAACGGCCGTCGGCTCACTCGTCGGCATGACCGCCGCTCTGCTCCAACGCTGGCTGCTGCCAGACCTCGGCGAAGTACTACTTCTCACATACTCGCTCAGTGCCGGACTCATCGGCGGCATCATCGCAACCTTCTGCGACAAGCCGACCGATCCCGAAGTGCTGCGCCGCTTCTACCTGAAGACCCGCCCCTTCGGCTTCTGGGGCCACCTCAAGAGACAGCTCCCCGAGGGAGAGCGCCGCAAGGTCAGCCGCGAGCACTTCAACGACCTGATTTCGGTGCCCTTCGCCCTGGTGTGGCAGGTGACGATGTTCCTCGTTCCCATGCTGCTGGTCATCCACCACTGGAAGGGTCTCGCCGTTTCGTCGCTGCTCTGGCTGGTGAGTGCCGCCGGGCTCTATTGGTTCTGGTACCGCAACCTTCCCGAACGGAACTTCTATGACGACTGACCGACCACCCTCCTCCCCGACCCGCACGATCGGGGCATCGCTCGGCCTGCTGGTGCTGGTCGGCTGCGGACAGGAAAAGGAAACCCCGGACGCCGCCAAAGGTCCCGCGGCCAGCCTCACCGGCAAGGTGATGTGCGGCTACCAGGGTTGGTTCCGCGCGCCGGGCGACGGCACGGAGATCGGCTGGCGCCACTACACCAATCCCTCCACCGGCAAGTTCGAACCCGGCCACGCCGGCATCGAGGTCTGGCCCGACATGTCGGAGCTGGGGGAAAACGAACGCTTCGACACGCCCTTCCGCCATGCCGACGGCAGCACCGCCCAGGTCTTCAGCTCGGCGGTTCGCGAGACCGTGGTACGGCACTTCCAGTGGATGGAGGATTACGGCATCGACGGCGTTTTCGTCCAGCGCTTCGGCACCGAGGTCACCCGCGGCAGCCGCCGCGCCGATCACCCGATGTCCCGCTCGCTCGACACCGTGCTCGACAACTGCCGCGCCGGCGCCGGGGCACACGGTCGCACCTATGCCGTAATGTATGACCTCAGCGGCATGAAGCCCGAAGCCCTCGCCGGCCTGCGCGAGGACTGGCGCCATCTGGTCGCCGGAAAGGGCATCCTCAAGGACGCTGCCTACCAGCATCACGCAGGCAGGCCCGTCGTGGCGATCTGGGGCGTCGGCTTCAAGGATCGCGAGTATGGCCCCGACGAGGTCGGCGAACTGATCCGTTTCCTCAAGGAGGACCCCGAATGCGGCGGGCTGACCGTCATGCTCGGCACCTCGACCGGATGGCGCAACGGCGAGCGGGATGCCTCGCCCTTCGCCGAATGGGAGCGGGTCTACGCCCTTGCCGGCATCATTTCGCCCTGGATGGTCGGGCGCTTCCGGGATCGCGAAGGAGCCCGGAAATATGCCCGTGGCAGGGCGGCCGGGGACCTGCAGTGGTGCGAGGACCGAGGCAAGGACTTCATGCCCGTCGTCTTCCCGGGCTTCAGCTGGTCGAACCTGAAGAAGGGCACCGATCACAATCCCGACGCCTACATCGACCGCGATGGCGGTCGCTTTCTCTGGACCCAGTACGACGCCCTCATCCGAGAGACCGGCGTCTCGATGATCTACCAGGCGATGTTCGACGAACTCGACGAGGCCACCCAGATTTTCAAGACCAGCAACAACCCGCCGGTCGGTGAAAGCCGCTTCCTCGACAACGACGGTCTGCCTTCCGACCACTACCTGTGGCTGGTCGGCGAGGCGACCCGCCGGCTCCGCGGCGAGGCCGCCTCCACACCGGAGCTTCCCGACCGCCACGCAACCCCACGCGACTAGAACCCCATGAACCGCCCGCCTTTCCTCCACCGACTCCTGAAATTGGTCCCGGTCTGCGTCCTTCCCGTGTTCGCGCATGCCGAACCCGGACCACCCCCACCGTCCGGACCGAATGTCCTCTTCATCGCGATCGACGACCTGCGCACCGAACTCGGCTGCTACGGCGTCGAGGAAGTCTCGTCGCCCCACATCGACCGCCTGGCCGGCAAGGGCATGCTCTTCCGCCGCGCCTACGTCCAGTATCCAGTCTGCAACCCCAGCCGCTCCTCCTTTCTCTCCGGACTGCGTCCGAACGAGACCGGCATCGTCAGCAACACCGTCCCCTTCCGCAAGGAGCTCCCCGACCTCGTCACCCTACCGCAGGCCTTCCGCCGGAACGGCTGGTACACCGCCGGCATCGGCAAGATCTTCCACCTCGGCATGGATCCAAAGGGTCGGCCGGCACTTTTCCAGGATCCCGCCTCGTGGGATCACTTCTTCGACAAGCTCAACGGCGCTCCCCGCATCGGTCGCACCGGCGAAGGCCGGAACCTCACGGACGGACGCCTGAAATGGTGCGAGTGGCGCGCCGCCGAGGGCGGCGACCCGGCCCAGCCCGACTGGCTCAACACCACCGAGGCCCTGCGCGTGTTGGAGGATCATGCCGACAAGCCCTTTTTCATCGCCCTCGGCCTGCACAAACCCCACGACCCCTTCATCGCCCCGAAGGAATACTTCGAGCGCTATCCCGAGGGGAGCACCAGGCTGGCCGACCCACCGGCGGACCGCTCACCCCGCGAGCCGCTCGCCATTCCCAACGACCGTGACTTCGCCCATTTCACCGACACGGAGCGCCGCGAGTTCAAGCGCGCCTACCAGGCCTGCGTGAGCTTTGCCGATGCCCAAGTCGGTCGCATCCTCGAGGCGATGGACCGGCTCGAGCTCTGGGAAGACACCATTGTCGTGCTCGTCGGCGACCACGGCTACCACCTCGGAGAGCACGACTGGTGGAACAAGGTCACGGTCTTCGAACTCGGCGCCCGAGCCCCGATGATCATTTGGGCTCCCGGTTCCGGCGCCATGGGCAAGGAGACTTCGGCCATCGTCGAGTTCATCGACCTCTACCCGACGCTCATGGAACTCGCCTCGCTCCAGGCACCCCACCCTCTCTCAGGCACCAGTCTGCGCCCGATTCTGGAGAATCCGGCACACCCCGGAAAGCAGGCGGCCTACACCCAGGTCAACCGCGGCAAGAAGGTCGGTCGCAGCGTGCGCACCGACCACTGGCGCTACACCGAGTGGGGTCCGTCGGGCGCCCATGGCATCGAGCTCTACCGCCATCCCGAAGATCCCGGCGAGTACTACAATCTGGCCACCGCGGAGAAACATGCCGCCACCCGCGCCAAGCTGAAGGAACTGCTCGATGCCGTTCTACCCGCCGGCCCGCAGAAGTAAGAGACCAAAGGCCAGCGGCCCGTCCACTCCTCCTCCGAAGAGCGCGCGCTCGGATGGATCCGGCAAAGAATGTCTCCGTTTCCTTGTGGTCGCCGCCCATCCCGTGTTGAATGGAGTCGGGCCTCGTCTCATGACCTCTCGCGAACGGCTGGCAGCGACTCTGGACCACCGGCAACCCGACCGGGTCTGCATGGATTTGGGAGCGACCTGGGTCACCGGCATTTCGGCCACCGCCTACACGCGGCTGCGCGAGGGTCTGGGACTGCCCGCCGAGCCGCCGAAGGTCCACGAACCCTATCAGCTGCTCGGTTTCGTCGATGAGGACGTGCGCCGGGCGCTGGGCGTCGATGTCGTCGGACTGTGGGGCCGGTCGACGATCTTCGGTTTCAAGAACGAGGGCTGGAAGCCGTGGCGGCTGCAGGACGGCACCGAGGTGCGGATCTCGAAGCAGTTCGAGTACACCGAGGACACCAACGGCGACATCCTCGTCTATCCGAAGGGCGACCGCAGCGCGAAGCCGTCGGGCCGGCTGCCGAAGGGCGGTTACTACTTCGATGCGATCGTCCGCCAGCAGCCGATCGACGATGACACCCTCGATCCGAACGATTGGGCGGAGTCCTTCGGCGAGTTCGACGAGGAGGACCTCGCGCACTTCGAGCGCGAGGCCACCCGCATCCACGACGAGACCGAATACGGACTGGTGATGAACTTCGGCCAGGGCGGACTCGGCGACGTCGCCTTCGTCCCGGGCGAGAATCTCATCGAACCCAAGGGCCTGCGCGACCCGAACCTCTGGTACGAATACCTGCTGCTCGAGCCCGACTACATCCGGGGCATCTACGAACTCCAGACCAAGGCCGCGCTCCGCAATATGGAGCTGCTGCGGCAGGCCGTCGGCGACAAGCTCGACGCGATCATCATCAGCGGCACCGACTTCGGTGGCCAGGAGGGGCTGCTGGTCTCCCCCGAACTGTTCCGCACCCTGTGGAAACCTTTTTACCGGCAGATGAACAAATGGGTGCACGAGAACACCTCGTGGAAGACCTTCTTCCACACCGACGGGGCGGTCGGGGCCATCGTCGAGGACCTGATAGAGATCGGCGTCGACATTCTCAACCCGGTGCAGTGCTCGGCGGCGGGCATGGAGGCGGAGGCCTTCAAGCGGAAGTACGGCGACCGCCTGACGGTCTGGGGCGGCGGGGTCGATACCCAGCAAACCCTGCCCTTCGGCACCCCGGAGGAGGTCTATCAGGAAGTCAGCGAACGCATCCGCATCTTCAACCAGGGCGGCGGCTTCGTCTTCAACAACATCCACAACATTCAAGCCCCGACCCCGACCGAGAACATGCTCGCGATGTACCGGGCGGTGAAGGACAGCTACGGAGGAGGGCCGCTTCCCTGACCCGATCGTGCAGGCGTCCAACGACCGCGGCTCCACGCCCTACCTCGTCCTTGTCTGCGGGGTGGCCACGCTCGGCGGACTGCTCTTCGGCTACGACACCGCGGTGATCAGTGGCGCCATCGGCTTCCTGCAGCAGCACTTCGAGCTCGATGCCACCGCCAAGGGCTGGGCGGCGTCGAGCGCGCTGGTCGGCTGCTTCGTCGGGGTCGCCTTCGCCGGGGAAATCAACGACCGGCTCGGGCGGCGCACCGCCCTGCTGATCGCGGCGCTGCTTTTCCTCGCCTCGGCGATCGGCACGGCCCTGCCGCGGACCTTCGAGGAATTCGTCCTCTACCGCTCGCTGGGAGGACTCGGAGTCGGGATCGCCTCGATGACCAGCCCGATGTACATCGCCGAGATCAGCCCGGCCGCCATCCGCGGGCGGATGGTCTCGCTCAACCAGTTCGCCATCATCTCCGGCATGCTGGTGGTCTACTTCGTGAACTACTTCATCGCCCGTGGCGGCGACGAAAGCTGGAACCTCGAGACCGGATGGCGCTGGATGTTCGCCTCCGAGGCGGTGCCGGCCGTCCTGCTGTTGGGCCTCATGCTGGTCGTTCCCGAAAGCCCCCGTTTCCTGCTCAAACAGGGCCGGGAAAGCGCCGCCCGACGGGTGCTGGCCCGGGTCCACGGCGCCGCCCACGCCGCGCGGGAGGCCGATGCCATCGGTGCGACGCTGGCCGAGGAGAGTTCCTCGCTTCGTCAACTTCTGCGGCCGGGAATGCGCCGCGTCCTCGTCATCGGCGTGCTGCTGGCGGTGCTCCAGCAGGTCACCGGAATCAATGTCTTCCTCTACTACGCCCCCGAGATCCTCAAGTCGGTGGCCGGCGCGGAGACGGATGTCGCGCTGCTGCAGACGGTGCTCGTCGGCGCGGTCAACCTCGCCTTCACCGTGCTCGCGATCTGGACCGTCGACCGCCTCGGGCGGCGGCCGCTGATGATCGTCGGCGCCGCGGGCATGGGCCTGTGCCTGGCGGCGATCGGACTGGCGGCGACCACCCAGGCCATCGGTAGCTGGCTGCTCGTCTTCATGCTCGGCTACATCGCGTGCTTCGCGGTTTCGGTCGGGCCGGTCACCTGGGTGATCCTCTCGGAAATTTTCCCGACCCGGATCCGTGGGCGCGCCATGGCGATTGCCGCCTTCGGCCTGTGGGTCGCGAACTTCATCGTCTCCCAGACCTTCCCGATGATGGACGAGAACCCGTGGCTGGTGGAACGCTTCCACCAGGGCTTCCCGTTCTTCATCTACGCCGGCTTCTGCCTGGTGCTGGTGATCGTGATGATCCGGCTGGTGCCGGAAACCAAGGGCCGCACGCTGGAGGAACTTGAGAACATGTGGACCCATGACAGCCCACCGGCGACTCCCCGGGCCTGAACCCTTCAGATCAGCCCATCCAGAATCCCTTGCGGTGTGAAACGCCGAGCACCTTGCGGCAGTCCCGACAAAAATAGATGTAACGGACGCCGAGATTGCCGCCGATTTTCCTCGCCACGACTTCGTGGATCTTCGTCTCGCAATGGGGGCAGATCGGCGTCGCTTGGTTGTCTTCGATGATTCGGATCATGTTCATGATGGTCGCAAATCGGAACGCGACTGCAATTCCACATCAGGTTGGGATTTGGACTGCGGTGGCGAGTGACTCGTGCGGGCATCAATTTCCTCGCCATCGTGCGCTGCATCCGTTGTCGTGAGGGGTGCCATGGATGCCCCTCCCGCTGCGCTGATTGCCTGCGAGGTGTTCCGCGACGAGATCGACATGCTGGCCGGGAAGGCCCGGCACCTCCGGGTGACGCGCTTTCTGGAGATCGGCCTGCACGATCAGCCCGACCGGATGCGGGTGACCCTGCAGCAGGCGATCGATGCCATGGACGGGCGCGACGACATCGCCGCGATCATCCTCGCCTACGGGCTGTGCGGACTCGGCACCGCGGGCCTTCAAGCGGGGCGGCACCCGCTGGTGATCCCGCGGGCGCACGACTGCATCACCGTCTTTCTCGGCAGCAAGGAAAGCTACGCGGAGCGCCAGAGGGCCTGTCCCGGATGCTACCACTACACCCCGGGCTGGAACCGGGCCCGCCGGGTGCCCGGACCGGACCGGCTGGCGATGATGCGCGAGGAACTCTCGAAGCAGTTCGAGGCCGAGGACGTCGATTTTCTGATCGAGAGCGAGGAGGCCACCTGGGCGACCTACGACACCGCCACCTTCATCGACCTCGGAACCCCGAATGCCGGCCGCGAGGCGGACTACACCCGCCGCTGTGCGGAATCGATGGGATGGCGCTTCGAGCACCTCAAGGGTGACCCGGCCCTGCTCCGCGACCTGCTGCACGGCCCGTGGGACGACGAACGCTTCCAGACCATCCGGCCGGGCGAACTGCTCGGTCATTCACCCGACGAAGCCGTGATGCGCGCGGATCCGGCCTCGGAGAAATGAATCCCACCCGATCCCGCAGCAGAGAATATCACCAGAAAATCGGCGGATTCCGCATGACCCGACTCCACGGATTCTGCCATCCTGACCGCTCACAACCCCGACCCGCCATGCCCCTGATCCTCGCCCTCGTTGCCGCCATGGTCGCCTTCCGGCTGTTTCCCCATCCGGAAAACTTCGCGCCGATCGGAGCCTTCGCCCTGATCGCCGGGTTCCATCTCGGAAAGCGTCACGCGCTGTGGGTGCCCCTGGCCGTGCTGTTCGTCAGCGACCTCGTGCTCAATCACTGGTACGGCTACGCCGCCTTCCACTGGCCCCGGCTCATCGACTGGACCGCCTTTCTCCTGATCGGCCTCGGCGCCCTCGCCATCCGCGAGCGAAGCTGGAAGCCAAGGCTCGCGCTGACCATCGCCACCCCCTTCTTCTTCTACCTGGTGAGCAACTTCGGAGTCTGGCTGACCGGCCTCAATCTGGCCGGTGTCCCCTACGCAAAGAATCCCGCGGGACTCGCCGAGTGCTACGCCGCCGGCCTGCCGTTCCTGCGCGGCACGGTGCTCGGCGACTGGGGCTTCGTCGCCCTTTTCACACTGGTCCTGCATCTCGCCACCCGCCCCACGCGGGTGCCTGCCGTCGCCTCGACCCAACCCTGATCCCTCCCATTCATCATGAGCACATTCGCCGACCTCTCGAAAGCCGTTGAATCCGGAAAGCGCAAGGACGCCAAGCAGATCGTCGAGGACCTTCTGGCCGAAGGGACCGCGCCCCTCGACATTGTCGAGCAGGGCCTCGTCCCCGGGATGAGCGCCATCGGGGAGAAGTTCAAAAAGAACGAAGTCTTCGTTCCCGAGATGCTCATCGCCGCACGTGCGATGAAGGAGTGCATGGGCATCCTCGAGCCGCTGCTCGCCGATGCCGGCGTGAAACCGGAATTCACCGCGGTCATCGGCACGGTTCAGGGCGACCTGCACGACATCGGCAAGAACCTGGTCGCGATGATGCTCAAGGGCGCCAACTTCGGGGTCGTCGACCTCGGGACGAATGTCTCGCCGGATCAGTTCGTGGCAGCCGCCCGCGAGCACAATGCCCAACTCGTCTGCCTGTCGGCGCTGCTGACCACCACCATGCCCGCGATGAAGACCACCGTCGAAGCCATCCGCGGCTCCGACGTGTCGGCGGTCCGTGTGATGGTCGGGGGCGCACCGGTGACCCAGGCCTACTGCGAGGAGATCGGCGCCGACGGCTACAGCCAGGACGCGGCCAGCGCGGTGGATCTCGCGCTCGAACTCGCCAAGTCCTGAACCTCCCGATCCCATGAAGACGCCACTCGACCAGGCCTGCCTCGCTGAGCCGCTCACCTGCGACGGGGCCATGGGCACCCAGCTGATTCAGCGCGGGATGTCCCCCGGCGAATGCGGGATGCGCTGGAACGCCGAACGCCCGGACGACATCCGCGCCGTCCACCAGGACTATCGCGATGCCGGCTGCCGCCTGATCATCACCAACAGCTTCGGCGGCACCCGCAGCATGCTGGAACGGCATGGGGAAGGCGGTCACACAGCGGAATGGAACCGCCTCGCCGCGAAGATCGCCGCAGACGCCGCCGGTCCCGACGGCTGGGTGCTGGGCGACGTCGGCCCCTTCGGCGATTTTCTCGAGCCGATGGGTGAAACCACCACCGAAGAACTCGAAGCCATCTTCCGCGAGCAAATCGAGGCGCTGGCGGCGGGCGGGGCGGATGCCATTCTCGTCGAGACCATGAGCGACCCCGCCGAGTTGACCGTCGGAGTGAAGACGGCGAGGCAGGTCACCGATCTCCCCGTCGTGGCGACCTACGCCTTCCAGGATAGTGGTGGGGAGTTCCGCACCATGATGGGCACCACGGTGGCCGATGCAATCCGGGCGGCATGCGATGCCGGAGCCTCGATCGTGGGCTCGAACTGCGGCACCGACCTCTCCTTGGAAAACTACCTCAAGCTCGGCGAGCAGATCGTTGCCGCTGCCGGTGACATTCCGACCATCCTTCAGCCGAACGCCGGAGCACCGCGCAACGCCGACGGGGGTGTGGTTTACGACGCCACACCGGAGGACATGGCCGAGCTTGCCCGCAAGCTTCGCGAACTGGGCATCCACATCATCGGCGGCTGCTGCGGCACCTCGCCCGCCCACCTCGCCGCGATGGCGCGGGTTTGATCTGTTATGAGAGGGAAGAGGCGAACGATTCTCTGGATCGCGGTTCTCCTGGGTCTCGGCGTGTGCGGCATTCTTGTTGCCGACAGGTTTTTGCCCTCGAAGGCGGTGAGGACTCTTCCCACAGGGGCGGCGGACATTCAGGAGTTCTACCGGGACCATTGGAATGGAGACTTTGTCCGGCTGGTGCGGGCGAAGATCCCGGAATCGGAGCTTCGAGAGTATGCACTGAAGGTTGGGGCAAAGAAGGTCGTCACGGAGGATCATCCCGCAGAGATTATTTCGTGGTCGCACGGGCCCTCCTGGTGGTCTCCGGAAGGTCTGCCGCGCTACTGCAGTTCCGGGCCCGACCAGCGAGTCCTCGTCGGGTGGCAAGACGGATACGTCTACTTCGATGCGGCGGCGTGGTGACCTCACACGATCGCATCACGGCGTCCAGAACACCTCCTCGGCCATCGTCCAGATCTCACCCTTCTTCAGGGCTTCGGGCAGCGGCCGTTGGCAGGGGTCGGTCTCCTTCCACCAGCGCTGGGTTTCGGGATCCGCCGCCATCTTCGCCATGTCGGCCTCGAAGTCATCGCCGACATATTCGAAGTAGCTGAAGAGATACGGTCGTCCCCCGATCTCGGTGCGGTGAATGGAGTAGTTGCGGATGCGGCATTCGCGCAACCTGGCAATGACCGTAGGCCACGGCTTGGCGTGGAGCTCCCGGTAGCGGGTTTCCTTTTCCGGGCGCAGACCGGTGACCATGGCGTAGCGCTCGACCGGCCGGCTGGCGCACGAGGCGAAAAGCACGATGAGCATCGGCAGCAGGAGCATTTTCATGGGATCAACAGGGGATGGTTTCAGCGGAAGAACCAGTAGAGCGCGAGCATGGTGACGAACAGGAGGGCGGCGATCACCCGGTAGTCGGCAAGGCCCGGCCAACCCGGGGTGCTGACCGCTTCGAGCGGATTCGCCCAGACCAGCTTCGCGCTCTCCTGAGTGTGTCGGTGCGGCACGATCAGTGAGACGACGGCCAGGATCACCGAGCAGATCACGAACAGGTAGAAGGCGGCCATCAGGAAGGGAACGTTCCAGCCGGTGGACTCCTTGAACCAGTCGAGCAGGAAGACGGTGAAGCCGAGTGCCGAACCGAGAGAGAGGGTGACGGCCGCCGCGGTGCCCGAAGCTCGCTTCCAGAACACGCCCCACAGAAACACCGCGGTGATCGGCGGGGCGACGTAACAGATCAATGCGGACACTCCCTGGAAGATGCTCTCGTAGCGTCCGAGTTGCAGCGACCAGACGACGGCGAGAACCACGGTGAAGAGCGCGGTCATGCGCCCCACCCTGACCAGGGTGCGTTCGTCGGTGGCCGGGCGCCAGCGCTTCACCAGGTCGTAGCTGACGAGAGTGGAGACCGAATTGAGGGCGCCGGCCACGGTGCCCATCAGCGCGGCCAGCAGGGCGGCGGTGATCACGCCCTTCACGCCCGTCGGCAGGAGCTCGCGGATCATGAAGGCGTAGGTGTCCTGGGTATCCGGTTTCCCGTCGTCACCGACCGCCATGCCGGCGATGTCGAGTGTCCCGTTCTGGACCAGCGCGTAGCACATCAGCCCCGGCAGCACGAAGAGCAGGACCGGCAGGATTTTCACAAAGCCGGCGAAGAGCGGGCCGATCCGCGCGTGGTTC
This sequence comes from Haloferula sp. A504, assembly GCF_044385805.1. NCBI lineage: Bacteria > Pseudomonadati > Verrucomicrobiota > Verrucomicrobiia > Verrucomicrobiales > Verrucomicrobiaceae > Haloferula > Haloferula sp. A504. Next base: position 8,065 of record NZ_JBISBU010000018.1, on the reverse strand, counting down.
TCATCCTTCGCTCCGAGCACCCGCTGGACGATCGTCTGGTCCGCGCACCAGTACCAGATCCCGATCACCGGATAGCCGAGGAGCACGGCGTACCAAGGCAGTCCCGAGCTGTCGCCGTGCGGACGGATGATGGTCAGCTTGACCGGCTCGACGTGGTCGACGAGCTCCTGCCAGCCGCCGAGCTTGACGAAGCAGATCACCGTGATGATCACCGCGCCGACCAGCAGGACCACGGTTTCGATCGCCTCGGTGATGACCACCGACGAGAGCCCGCCCAGCACGGTGTAGAGGCCGACCAGCCCGCAGATCGCGATGATGCTGATCGGCAGCGGGATGCCGAACATGCCGTTCAACACGATGCCGCCGGTGTAGAGCGAGAAGCCGATGTGGATGAACACGGCCGAGAACACCGAGATGACGGCCAGCATGTCGCGGCACGTCCCGTTGTAGCGTTTCTCCAGGAAGTCCGGCAGCGTGGTGACCTTCGCCCGGATGTAGAAGGGGACGAAGAACAGAGACAGGATGATCAGCGTGAAGGCCGCCATCCACTCGAAGTTGCCGTAGGCGAGGCCGTTGACAAATCCCTCCTGGGCGAAGGCCACGAGGTGGATGGTCGAGATGTTGGTGGAGAAGAGCGCGAGACCGATCACCGGCCAGCGGAGCTTGCCGCTGGCGAGGAAGTAGTTCCTGGCCGAGTCGTGGCTGCCACGACGCCCCCGGACGCCCACCCACACACCGAGCGAAACGATGAGGGCGAGGTAGGTGGCGATGATGACGAGATCGATCGCGTTGTTCATGCTCCGGTCGATCACCATCCGGGACCGATCCTCAGCCGTGGATCATGCCCTGCCGGTGAATCCGAAGCCAGAGGGGAGTTGCGATCCGGTGGCCCTTCTGTGTCATCATGCGACCTTGCCGTCTTGCTCCTTTCGGCCGGTCATGTACCTTGCAAGACGGTTCACCGGGTTGATCGGCCCACCCATCATGATGACGAGCAAGGAGCGCATCCTCACCGCCCTGCACAAGGGCACCCCGGACCGGTTGCCGGTGACCGCCCACCAGTGGCAGGGATACCATCTCGACAAGTATCTGAATGGCATTTCGGACCTCGAGGCCTTCCGGAAACTCGGCATGGACGCGCAGGTCCAGTATTTCCCGGACATGGGTCAGTTCTGGCTGGTGGATGCCGACTATTCGAAGACCTCGACCTCGGAGTGGCGCGACGAGGTGACCGAGGTCAGCAAGGAGCCCGACCACCGGGTGAACCATCACACCATCCACACGCCCGAGGGCACACTGACCTACAAGACGGAGGGCGACCGCAAGACGACCTGGATCACCGAATACCTCATCAAGCACGACGAGGACGTCGAGTTGATCCGCAAGTACATGCCGGTGCCCACCCTCGACCACGGGCCGCTCTCGGTACTCTACGACGAGCTCGGTGACAGTGGAATCATGCGCGGCTTCGTGTGGGGCGATCAGGCCGGGTGCTGGCAGCATGCCGCCTGCCTGATGGACATCACCGAGTTGATCTTCGCCGCCATCGACCGGCCGGAGTGGGTGCACTCATTGCTTCAAGCTCTGCTTGAGAAGAAGCTCCGCTTCGTCGAGGGGATGAAGGGTGCGAAGTTCGACGTGATCGAAACCGGGGGAGGCGCGGCATCGTCGACCGTGATCTCGCCGGACCTGCACGAAGAGTTCTGCACCCCCTACGACCGGCAGATCCACGACGCGCTCCATGAGCACGGTTTCCTCGTCAGCTACCACACCTGCGGCGGCACCGTCGGCATCGAGGAGCACATCGTCGCCAACGGCTGCGACATTTCCGAGACGCTGGCCCCGGTGAGCATCGGCGGCAACCAGGAGCCGTGGGAGTTTGCCGCGAAGATCGACGGTCGTCTCGCGCTGATCGGCGGCATCGACCAGTACAACACGGTGGCCGAGGGGGTGGACGACGAATTCATCCGCATCAAGGTTCGGGAGGTGTTCGAGAAGGTGGGCTCGAAGGGCGGCTATGTCTGTTCGCTCTCCGACCACTTCTTCGAGACCCCGGTGGAGAAGCTCGAGGCCTACGTCGCAGCCGCCCGCGAGTGTGTCTACTGAGGGTCAGCCACCGGCGCGGTGGAACTCATCGATCGCATCATACATCGCGACGATGTTCTGCGGCGGCACGTCGGGCAGGATGTTGTGGACGGTGTTGAAGACAAAGCCGCCACCGGGCGTGAAGATCTTGAGGCGGTTCAGGACGTCGTCGCGCACCTCGGCGGGGGTGCCGTGATTGAGCACCTTGCGGGTATCCACCCCGCCCCCCCAGAAGGTGACGTCACGGCCGAACTCCCGCTTCAGGCGATCCGGCTCCATGTCGAGGCAGGCGGTCTGGACCGGGTTGATGACTTCGAAGCCCGCCTCGATCAAATCCGGCAGCAGCGCGTGGATCGATCCGCACGAGTGAAGGAAGGTGTGCATCGACGAATGACGGTGTACGTAGGCGCACAACCGGGTGTGGTGCGGTTTGAACAGCTTGCGGTAGGTGTCCGGCGCCATGAACGGGCCGGTGTCCATCCCGAGGTCGTCACCGAAGCGGCACAGGTCGGCGATATCGCCGACCGCGGCACACACCTTCTCAAGCGTTGCCAGATGGATCTCCATGAGGGCCTCGAGGAGTCGCTCGACTTCTCCGGGCTCGGCGATGAGATCCATCAGGAAATTGTCGATCCGCCGCAGGAAGGTTCCCCACTCGAAGAGGTTGCAGCCGACCACCACCATGATCGCGCGGTCGGTCTCCTGCCTCAGCTTCAGGGTGTTTTCCCGCAGTCTTTCCCAGAACTCCGGATCCCCGGCGTGATCCCATGGGCTGTGAACCAGCGCCGCCCACAGCACCTTGCCCATCGCCTCCGGCAGTCCGGAGAAGTCCGCCGGGTAGTCGTCGAGCCACGGGAAGCAACTCTGGTCGAAGAAGTCCATTCCCTTGAGCTGAACGGCGATCTCGGTGCCATCTGCGGCATGCGCCCGCCACGAGCCGTCGGTGCCGCGGTCGGGACGGAACCACGCTGGATAAAAACCGGGGCTGCCGTCGGACAGGGTCACTTCATGCCAATCCTCGTCACGCGTGTTGAAGGTCCGCCCGAGGTCAACCGCGTCGATGCCGAAGCGGTCGAGGATGTCCTCCTCCGGCTGGGCCAGCTGCTGGACCACATCGTAAACCCGCGTGCCGCCGCCACTCATCCCGAGGTGCTGCTTGAGCCGGCCATAGGCGATCGCGGAGATTCCGGAGGAAGGCGTCGCGCCGAGATCCACCGGCACGCGGTCGGGTTCGCGGTGGGCGATGGCGGCGAGAATGCGTTCGCGCGAGGTCATGGGACGGGTGGACGGAGTTCGGTGCGGGAAATGGCCCTGATAACCCATACTTTTCCCGGAGCGACAATCTCGCACGGGCCTGAGCTCAATCGGCTGGCGCAGGCCCCGGAACCCGGCTTCCCGATCGCGGACCGGGATCAAGATACTCCGAGGAAATCCCACGGACGGGGTGGCGCCCGACCGCCCCGTCGATTGAACTGGCTCCTCCCGGACCCGCTCATTTCATGGACCGATCCTTCTACCTCGATCTCGCCCGGCGGTCCGACGTGCGCCTGCCGATCACCGCCGACCTGCTCCTGCACGAAAAGGAGGATCCGCAGGCCTGTCGCTTCTCGGGCGAATGTCTGGGCAAGGTGATCGTTGAGACCGCCGAACGCTTCCGCATGCCCCTCGCATTTCCCCTGATGGACCTGCGCACCGAAAAGGAATGGCTGCTGACCCGGATCGGGGTGGCCCCCGATGACATCGATGCCTTCCACTTTCCCGACGAGATCAAGGCCGGGGACACCACCCGGCTGGAGGCCATCTCCGAGGCCGAACCGACCGCGCGCATGGAGGCCTCGCTGGGAGCCCTGCGCCACGTCCGCGATCACTCCGAGGCGGTACCGGTCGGGATGGCCATCGGTCCATTCTCCCTGATGACCAAGCTCGTCAACGACCCGATCACCGCCGCCTATCAGGTGGGACTGGACCCCGAAGACGAGGACGCCGAGCAGGTCATGCACGTCCTCGAAATCGGCACCCGCGCGATCCACCGCTGGATCGAACTCCAGATCGACGCCGGGGCCCGCGCCATCTGCCTGTGCGAGCCAGCCTGCAACGTCGTCTACCTTTCCCCCCGCCAGCTCGAACAGCAACCGGAGCTGCTCGACACCCTGGTGCTCGACTTCAACCGCCGGCTGAAAGCACTGATGGACGAGAACGATGTCGACCTGATCTTCCACGACTGTGGCGAGCTGAACGAGCCCATCCTGCGGGGCATCGACACCCTTGACCCCGCCATCCTCAGCCTCGGCAGCCCCTGTCACCTGCCCGAGGTCGCCCCATGGATCTCGCAACGGACCGTCATCATGGGTAATCTGCCGTCGAAGAAGTTTTATTCCGACACCGAGATCACCGTGGACCAGATCACCGAATCCGGCGGCGCGCTGCTGCGTGAAATGGAGGCCACCGGTCATCCCTTCATCCTCGGCACCGAGTGCGACGTGCTCTGCGTGCCGGGCTGCGAGCACACGATCCTGAAGAAGGTGGAAGCCCTCGTTGCGATCGAAGCCACTCCACCGTCGCCATGACTCCGAAAGAACGCTACCTGGCCCTGCTCAGCGGAGAGACGCCCGACTTCGTTCCACGCATCCCCATCCTCATGCAGTTCGCCGCCGAGTACATCGGCAGCAACTACGGCGCCTTTGCACGCGACCACCGCGTGCTGGTCGAGGCGAACCTGCGCTGCGCCGAGGATTTCGGATTCGACCAGGTGAGCTGCATCTCCGATCCCTACCGGGAAACGGCCGGACTCGGCGGCGATGTCCGGTTCCGCGAAAACGCCACGCCGGAATGCGTCGCCCCACCCCTGCCGGACCTGGAGAAGGTCGGAGAGGTCGAGATCCCCGATCCCGATTCGTCACCACGGATGCGCGACCGGCTGGATGCCATCCGGCTCTACCGCCGTCAGTCGGTCGACCATTTCAGCATCCTCGGCTGGGTCGAGGGACCCGCCGCGCTCGCCGGCGACGTTCACGGGCTCATGGACTTCCTCATGGACCTGATCGAGGAACCGGACGCCAGCGAGGTGCTGCTCGACCTTTGCACCGAAACCTCGATCCGCTTCGCCCTCGCCCAGATCGAAGCCGGCGCCGACACCATCGGCATCGGCGACGCCATCTGCAGCCAGATGTCGGGTGAAACCTATCAGGACCTGATCTGGCCGCGCCAGAAGCGCCTGATCGAGGCGATCCACAACGCCGGTGCCGCCGTGCGGATGCACATCTGCGGTCAGACCAAGCACCTGTGGCCCGGCCTTTCGCAGCTGCCCATCGACATCCTCGACTGCGATCACATGATCGACATGCCCGCCGCCCGCGAGGCCTTCCCCGACGTCATCCTGGCCGGCAACCACGACCCGGTGGCCGACGTCCTCCACGGCACCCCGGAATCCATCCGCACCCTCACGCTCCAGTGCCGGCAAGCCGCCGGAGCACGCTTCATGGTCAACGCCGGCTGCGAGATTCCCTCCGGCACCCCGCCCGCGAATCTCAAGGCTCTCTGCGAACCGCTCCCCTGCGGCTGATGCAGCTGACCCTCCAGATTCCCGATGGTTCGGAACGGACGATCGAGGTGACCGCCGCCGATCTCGGGCGTCGCCTCTCGGACTTCCTCGAAGACCATCTCTGCCCGCTCAACACCCGCTGCGGCAGCACCGGACGCTGCCGTGGTTGCCAGCTCGAAGCGCCGTCCGACTCCGGAAAGGCCCAAACTTTCCGCGCCTGCCAATCCACCGTCGGTGAAGCCGCCGCCATCGCCCCCCGCTTCACGATTCCGGCGCGTTCCTGGCGCGACCACAGCCTCAGCGGTGTCTCCGCCTTCGAGATCCTCGGCACCCCTCCGGCCCATCGCCCCCGCCCCGGTCTCGGCATCGCCCTCGACATCGGCACCACCACCCTCGGCGCGGCGATCTGGGACCTCGAATCCGGAAAGTGCCTCGCCCATCGCAGCAGCGCCAACCCGCAACGCCGATTCGGCGACAACGTCGCCAGCCGCGTCGGGTTCTCCGTGGACACCCCCGACGCGACAACCCGGCTCCAACAGGCTCTGATCCACGACGGCCTCCGACCACTTCTCCGTGACTTGTTGGAGAGCATCGGCAGGGATTCAGGCTCGGTGACGGAGGCGGTCGCCGCCGGCAACGCAGTCATGCTGCACACGCTCGCCGGAGTCTCCCTCGAAGGCTTTGCCGCCTACCCCTTCGAGCCCGGGTTTCTCGAGGAACAGAACCTCACCCTCCCGCTGCTGCCGGAAGGCCAGGACCTCCCCACCCTTCTACTGCCCTCACTCGGTGCCTTCGTCGGCGCCGACGTCGCGGTCGGGGCGCTGGCCGCCGGCTGGCTCGATCGCCAGACCAGCGAGCTGCTGATCGACTTCGGGACCAATGGCGAAATCCTCCTCAAGCACGCAGGCCGCTACATCGGGACCGCCACTGCGGCCGGCCCCGCCTTCGAGGGTGGACGCCTCCACTGCGGCCGCGCCGCCGGGCCGGGAGTCATCGGGGCGCTGGCGCTGGAGGGCGACACGTGGCGGATCACGCTTTGCGACAAAACCCGCACGGAACCAGTCGGCCTGGCCGGTGCCGCCTACATCGACTTCCTCCACCACGCCCGCCACGCCGGACTGCTCAACGAAAGCGGCCGAATCCAACGCGACCATCCGCTGGCCAGCACCCGGGTTGTCGACGACGCCCCGGAGTGGGTCGTCGAGATCCGGTCGGAAGTCTTCGTCACCGAAGCGGACATCGCCGAGTTGCTGCAGGCCAAGGCCGCCATTGCCGGCGGCGTCGCGACGCTGCTTGAGCGGGCCGGCATCACCGCCGGCGCCCTCGACCACCTGACCATCGCCGGCGGCTTCGGCTTCCACCTTGGCAAGGAGGCTGCCACCAGCACCGGCCTCATCCCCGCGGTCCCGGCCGACCGCCTGCAGACCCTCGGCAACACCTCGCTGGGCGGTGCATCGCTTCTGCTGCTGCACGGCAGCTCCCGGCCCCTGGCCCCGCTCCTTGCCGATTGCGAGTGCATCGAACTGAATCAATGCAGCAGCTTCGAAGACCACTACATCGACCACCTCGGCCTGCCATAAGGCCGGCCGAGCGATCAGGAATGGAGCGCCGGTGATGAAACCGGCCCGCATTCGAGAAAGACCAAGGAACACCGCTGAGAGGTAGTGTGATCGATGGCCCCCGGCGGAGGAGTCCGACGGCCAAGGGGAAGCGTCGTGCCGCGTGTCGAAAACATGGTGCGGAACCTCCGGACCTGTCATCCAACCACGGGGGCATCATTGCCGCAGCCTCCCAAACGGCTGCGAAAAGGACCCGCCCAACCTGCGGGCTGGGCGGGCCTGCCTATGCAGCGGGAGCTGCCTGATGCCATCTCCGGCAAACGACGCCGGAGGCGTCACAGGAGAGTAGCCGGGGGTCGAACAGTTGCGCGAGAGCGGGGAGCACCCCCGGTTCACCCCCGCCGCCAACCCGCACCCCGGAGGGGTGCCAGGGACGGCGCGGCGGTGGCATGCCTGCCGGCTCGCGGGCCCCGACAAAGTCGGTGGGCGCCTGCCTTTGGGGGAGAAGGATTGACGATGAGGTGGTCCGGAGGCAGGAAATGTCAAAATGCAACCCATGACCCCAAAGACTTCCGGCTTGGTGGCTCAGGCACCCTCTTGCGACGAGACCCTTCGTCGGAGCTTAATGCTTGTGCTTGAAAAACGGGATTGCGGTAGGGACCGCCGTTGCCGGCGGCCCCCCGCTCGGATCCGTACGTGAGGAACTACCTCATACGGCTCCTGCCTTGAGTCGGGCGCGGAATCTCTGTTCAGGATACGGATGGATGATGCGGGGCCGGGGAAGGTGCTTGCGTCCGAGACGCTGCATCCTCGCCCATGTCCAGCGGCTCCTCCCTCTCTGGCTGCGGCGTCGGATCACCCGGAGCCAGTGGCGGGTCAC
>NZ_JBISBU010000189.1:0-684 GCF_044385805.1 Haloferula sp. A504 | reverse complement strand
GACGTTCTGCTGAGAGATCATGCGTTGGATTCGGCGTCATCTGTGGCTGATTCTCATCTACGGGGTGTTCATCGTCTGCGGGATGCGATGGCTGGCCCTAAAGATCAAGTTTCACGGGGTTGAGAGCTGGCCGTCTGTCCCCGCTACGATCATCGAGAGTGGGCGCACTTCCCACACCGTGAGAGCCGACTACTGGGACGGAACAAAGACGCGTACTATTGAGGGATCACACGTCCTCTTTGAGTATTCGGTTCACGGAACGCGCTACGTAGGCACTCTCGGCAGCCCAGACGGCGGAGGTCTGCCGCGACAGCCAGTCGCCAAAGTAGTTTACGAGCAATCTGACCCGCGCGATCCGAATTCTACTCGAGGCATGGGCCTACTTTTGACTCCCCGGACGAGTGGCTGGGAGGCGTTCTACAAGCCAAGCAAGCCAACGGTGGCTGTCTTGTCTCCAACGCCTTATCAAGGGGGTGCGGGGCTCTATGCCGTCGTGGTGTGCAGCATTCTTATCGCTGTGCACCTCGCGACCCTCATTCCGAGCGTGTTTGAGTGGTTCCGCTGGAGGGTTCTGACGGCAACGAAGTAGGCAGAACAAGTCGTAGATGGCGACGCTCCACAGCGGCCTTGTTGAAAACCCCGATTGGTGGTTCGATCTGAGTAACGGAATCGGTGCCGCCGACA
>NZ_JBISBU010000188.1:0-695 GCF_044385805.1 Haloferula sp. A504 | reverse complement strand
TGAACAAGAACCTCCTACGAGGCCGACGGGACCAGGTGAGCTGGCACAACACAGCGAAGCCGTGCGTTTCTGTCCCGGAGGTAAAGGGGGCGCTTGGGTGGCGGAGGTTCCCGCTCTTATGTGGGGAGGCCTCGTCGGCCTGCGGTCGCCCTGGCGGCAGCGCATCCCTCAGCAATGATGGGTGTGACCGGCGAGGAGTCAGCAGAGGTCATAGTAGTCGGAGAAACGAGCCGGAGTGCGCGAAGCACAGCAAAGTTGCCGGAGGTCTCAATCCGACGAAGGGCCGAACCAATGACGGGACTCCGACTCGCGGAGCCCATCCACCACGACGAACCCGCACGGGAGAGTGAGACATGGAGGTGACGCGAGCAGAGACAGAGAGAGTCCGTGACGACCTGTTCGAACAGGTGCTGTCGTCCGCCAACCTGACCGATGCCTGGAAACGGGTGAAGGCCAACGGCGGAGCGGCGGGAGTGGACCGGATGGAGGTCGGGGATTTCCCCGCCTTTGCCCGGACCCACTGGGAAACCATCGCGGCCAAGCTGCGCGGAGGGACTTACAAGCCCTCGCCGGTGCGCCGCGTGCTCATCCCCAAAGACCGGGGGCGCTTTCGTGCCCTCGGCATCCCGACGGTGTTGGATCGAGTGATCCAGCAGGCCATCGCGCAAGTGCTTGGCGAAATCCACGACCCGACC
>NZ_JBISBU010000187.1:0-701 GCF_044385805.1 Haloferula sp. A504 | reverse complement strand
GCTCTTGGTTCGTGTCGGAAGGGCCTTTGGTCGAGAGTCCGGGTCGCTACCATCTCGACGAGGAAACCCATCTGTGCAGCCTTCTTGCGCGGCTTCCCCGCGAGACTTCGGAACGACTCGTGAATGGAGGTCGCGAGGTCGAGGGTTTCCTTGAAGCTGATGGCTCCGGTCGGCACGCCGGCCTCCCGCGCGCCGCGCTGCATGAGCAGGCGCATCAAGTTGTAGGCGATCCGGACCATCGTGAGGGTCTTGCGTGCCATCGCCGGGCTCTTGGCGTTGATCATCTCGAAGCCAAGCGTGGTCTTGATGTCGCGCAGGCGCAGTTCGATATCCCAGCGGCGGGCGTAGAGGGCGTGAAGCTCGACGCCGTCGTGGTGCTGCGCATCGGTGAGCGTGGTGACGACAGTCATCCTGGAACGCTTCCCACTACGATCCTCGTAGTCGAGTCGGATCAACCGGACCTCCATGCTTTCGGGAAGCGCCTCCCACTCCTGGCGGGTGGTGTGTTTTTTCACGGCGGAGAAATGCGGGCGTCGCCAGGTGACGAGGCGTTCATGCGCGGAGAGCTTGCGGCCCTTCCTCCAGTCCAGGGCGGAGTCGCGCCGTTGGTGCAGGCGCATCACGCAGTGGGCGCCCCGGGCTCGCACCGCAGCGATGAAGGCGTAGGAGCAGTAGGCCCGGTCGGCGAGAAGAAGATCGTC
>NZ_JBISBU010000186.1:0-701 GCF_044385805.1 Haloferula sp. A504 | reverse complement strand
GCTCTTGGTTCGTGTCGGAAGGGCCTTTGGTCGAGAGTCCGGGTCGCTACCATCTCGACGAGGAAACCCATCTGTGCAGCCTTCTTGCGCGGCTTGCCCGCGAGACTTCGGAACGACTCGTGAATGGAGGTCGCGAGGTCGAGCGTCTCCTTGAAGCTGATGACTCCGGTCGGCACGCCGGCCTCCCGCGCGCCACGCTGCATGAGCAGGCGCATCAGATTGTAAGCGATTCGGACCATCGCGAGGTTCTTGCGCGCCATCTGCGGGGATTTCGCGTTGATCATCTCGAAGCCAAGCGTGGTCTTGATGTCGCGCAGGCGCAGTTCGATGTCCCAGCGGCGGGCGTAGAGAGCGTGTAGCTCGACGCCGTCGTGGCGCTGTGCATCGGTGAGCGTGGTGACGACGGTCATCTTGGAACGCTTTCCACTACGGTCCTCGTAGTCGAGTCGGATCAACCGGACCTCCATACTTTCGGGCAGCGCCTCCCACTCCTCGCGGGTGGTGTGTTTTTTCACGGCGGAGAAATGCGGGCGACGCCAAGTGACGAGGCGTTCATGCGGGGAGAGCTTGCGGCCCTCCCTCCAGTCCAGGGCGGATTCGCGCCGCTGGTGCAGGCGCATCACGCAGTGGGCGCCCCGGGCTCGCACCGCAGCGATGAAGGCGTAGGAGCAGTAGGCCCGGTCGGCGAGAAGAAGATCGTC
>NZ_JBISBU010000185.1:0-709 GCF_044385805.1 Haloferula sp. A504 | reverse complement strand
GCAGTACTGGCCATCTGGACGGAGAAACTCAGCCAGAGCGACATTTGCCGCGAGATGGAGATCAACTACATGACGCTGCAGAATTGGCAGAAGCGGGCCATGGAGGGGATGCTCCAGGCGCTGGAGAGCCATGCCAAGCTGGACGACGGAGCGGCTCTGAGTCCCCGCCTGCGCCAGCTGATGGACCAGCAGATCGCCCGGCCGGCCCGGCACCTCGACCAGCGACTGCGCCGCATCCAGAAGGGCGACAACAAGCCCCCGGCGTGATAGAACTGGAGCGTGAAAAACGACCCGAAGGCCCGCCTGCGGGCCGAGATGATCCTGCGGGTCCGCGCCGGGCAGATCACCCCAAGCGAGGCGGCCCGCCAACTGGGAGTCTCCCGCAAGACCTACTACGAGTGGGAGAACCGGGGGTTGGAGGGAATGCTCTCGGGCTTGACCGACCAGCGCCCGGGACGCCCGCCGAAACCGAAGCCCGACCCGGAAATCCAGCGCCTGCGCCGCAAGGTCAGCGACCTGGAGAACCGCCTCGGCATGATGGCCGAGATCCACGACCTGCAGGACCTGCTGCACGACCTGCGCTCCACGGCCCCGTCGACCAAGTCGCCGACCCACCCGGCCCAACCCCATAAAAAAAAACGATGAACTCCACCACGGCATCCAGCGCCTCGAGGAACTCCGCCAGCGACTTCCGCACGGCGGCACCCGC
>NZ_JBISBU010000184.1:0-709 GCF_044385805.1 Haloferula sp. A504 | reverse complement strand
GCAGTACTGGCCATCTGGACGGAGAAACTCAGCCAGAGCGACATTTGCCGCGAGATGGAGATCAACTACATGACGCTGCAGAATTGGCAGAAGCGCGCCATGGAGGGCATGCTCCAGGCGCTGGAGAGCCATGCCAAGCTGGACGACGGAGCGGCTCTGAGTCCCCGCCTGCGCCAGCTGATGGACCGCCAGCTCGCCCGTCCGACCAAGCACCTCGACCAGCGACTGCGCCGCATCCAGAAGGGCGACAACAAGCCCCCGGCGTGATAGAACCGCAGCGTGAAAAACGACCCGAAGGCCCGCCTGCGGGCCGAGATGATCCTGCGGGTCCGCGCCGGGCAGATCACCCCGAGCGAGGCGGCCCGCCAGCTGGGAATCTCCCGCAAGACCTACTACGAGTGGGAACAGAAGGGACTCGAGGCGATGCTCGCGGGGCTGACCGACGGCCGCCCGGGACGTCCCCCGAAACCGAAGCCCGACCCGGAGATCGAGCGCCTGCGCCGCAAGGTCAGCGACCTGGAGAACCGGCTCGGCATGATGGCCGGGATCCACGACCTGCGGGACCTCCTGCGCGACCTGCGCTCCACGGCCCCGTCGACCAAGTCGCCGACCCGCCCGGCCCAACCCCATAAAAAAAAACGATGAACTCCACCACGGCATCCAGCGCCTCGAGGAACTCCGCCAGCGACTTCCGCACGGCGGCACCCGC
>NZ_JBISBU010000183.1:0-737 GCF_044385805.1 Haloferula sp. A504 | reverse complement strand
CGCTGCGCGTCCATCCGAGGAGCCCGGTGCGGTAGTTCCGCACGCCGGGATCTGCGAGGGGGGCGCCGGGCGACCGGCGTCCCTACCTCAATCGCTACTAAAAATGAGGCGCCTTTCGAGACGGCACTTGGTCCACGCGGTGTGGTTCTCTACCTTGGCAACTTTTTCATCGTGTGTTATTCCTCCTCCTTACTTCCTAACATTTCAGGAGAACGCTGGAATGCCAACCATCAATGAGGAGGGGAAGTTTGAGGATACTCCCGAGAATCGGAAGTATTTCATCACTGCGCATGCCGATGCGATGCGGAAAGAAGCAAACGGACAGTTTCCAGAGAAGAACTGGAAAGAGAGATGGAGGAGGACAATCGGCACGATAGAGGAAGGGAATGTGAATCCGAACTGGGAGAAGGCAGCCATTCGGGGATTACGACGAGACTTTGGGTTGCCGGTTTGGGACTTTATGTACTAGCAATCCTGAATGTGGCCCGATCCGCCCCACCGGAGCATCAGGCTACTCACAGCTAACGAAACAAAAGCGAACAAGACGTCGCTCTCAACACCTGCCCCTCCGCGAGTTCAATCCGCCATGACTATTCAAACTTCAACCCGCAATCGAAGCCTCGCCCTCGGGCAGGTGTGAGAGGACTTCGACGTTGCTATGGCTGCTTGTTTGGCAAGGGGCAAATTGATGTTTTTTCCATAACTCGTGGGGAGTGATAGTTTAACTTCGGGGAAGG
>NZ_JBISBU010000182.1:0-751 GCF_044385805.1 Haloferula sp. A504 | reverse complement strand
GGCCTGTTGTGAAGAGAGCCCTACCGGGCAAGTTGATCTTACCGATCCAGACTGCCGCCAACTGCGCAAGGGCGGCAAAACCACCATTGGCTACAGAGGTCGTCGGGGATGAGGTCGAGATCGCCCGAGCGGTAGAGCCCCTCGGTGTGGATCGACACCACCGCGCCGCCCACCAGCACCGAGCGGATGCCGGCTCCCTCCAGATGCCAGGCCACGTAGTGCCACAACTGCTCCTCCGAGCACGTGGCCCAGTCAGGAGGTGACAACTGACTTGAGTCATCGGTCATACGACCTTAAGATCCGGTCATGATTTCGACGGTTCTACAAGATCTTTTCGGGGGCAAGGCTGCGGAGGCGGTACTGCTTTGCCTGTTCCACCAGGGCGAGGCATACGGGCGGGCGGTGTCGCGGGACCTCGGGGTCTCACTCGATTCCGTTCAGCGGCAGCTCGACCGCTTCGAGCGTTCCGGAGCGCTGGTGTGCCAGCGACAGGGCCGGACGCTGATCTACCGGTGGAATCCAAAATCCCGGATCGCAGCGCGGCTCAAAGATCTGGTGGGCGTGGTCTATGATGGGCTCGGCTTGGAAGTGAAGGAAAAGATCTTCCCCCAGCGGCATCACCCGCGGGCAAAGGACAAGCCGGTGATCCAGAGCTAGGCAGCGCGCCGCGACCAACGCGATGGACGACGTGCTGGGGTGAATGGAGGGCGGACACTCCTGTCCGCCGCGTGAACATCACAGATCTGACGAG
>NZ_JBISBU010000181.1:0-757 GCF_044385805.1 Haloferula sp. A504 | reverse complement strand
GTTTTTGGCATGGCGCAATACATCGAAGGGGATGACCGCAACCAACCGATGCTGTTACCCGCTGCGATCGAGGATTATGTTTCCGAGGCCAGTCCGGTGCGTGCCATCGACGCCTTTGTTGATCAGCTCGATCTGGCGGATCTGGGATTCAAGGTGCGCGAGGAATCTTCGGTTGGTCGCAGTTCCCACCACCCGGGCACGTTGCTCAAACTCTACCTATGGGGAGACCTCAAGCGGACCCACTCAAGCCGCGGACTGGAAGCCGCCTGTACTGAGAACCTGCAGGCCATCTGGCTGACGCGCAATCTTCGCCCCGACCACAGCACCATCGCAGAGTTCCGCAAGGACCGTGCCGTGCCGCTCAAGGCCATCCTCAGGGAGTTCAACCTGATCTGCTTTGAACTCCGGCTCTTCGGCAAGGAACTCGTCGCCATCGACGGGACCTTCATCAAGGCCGTCAACAGCACCACGCGCAGCTTCACGAAAACCAAGCTCAAGAAGCTCATCAAAGGGATTGACGAGGCCATCGAGCGCTACACCGCCGCCCTTGCCGAGGCGGATGACGCCAACGCGCCGGTCCGCTCCACGCCATGCGACACGAAGGAACTGCGTCGCAAACTCGACAAGATCCGGGAACGCAAGGGAGTGCTTGAAGGGCATCAGGCCTGTTGTGAAGAGAGCCCTACCGGGCAAGTTGATCTTACCGATCCAGACTGCCGCCAACTGCGCAAGGGCGGCAAAACCACCATTGGCTACA
>NZ_JBISBU010000180.1:0-766 GCF_044385805.1 Haloferula sp. A504 | reverse complement strand
ATCCATGCCCGTTTGACCGGCTTGGGTTGGTAGGTGCCCTTCGTGAGGTGCTCTTTGACGGCGAGCAGCCGATTGTGGCTGTCTTTGTCGAAGCGCTCCACCGTGATGCCATCCACGCCGCAGGCCCCTGCGTTGGATCGCACCTTTTCCCATGCCAGTCCAAGCGTTCGCTCCGACCGAACCTTGTCGATCAGGCTGAACCACTTGTTTCCTTTCAGCCCTCGGTCGAGGGCCGCCAGCATCGGCTCGCTCCACACCCCGCGTTCGGCTCCGTGGCGCTGCCACGGGTCCTCTTCCGCTTGCTTATCCCTCGCGGGAACTGGCGCGGATGGTTCTTCGCGTTTCATGGTTCTTGCCAATCCACTTTCCTGCCGCCCTTTGCTCCACGGGCATTACCCCGCTTCACAGCTCGTATGGCGGCGCTGACTTCTACCCGGCACCGCTCCCGCGGCTTCCTGCCCGGACAGATCTCCATGCTTCCACATGACACCTTCCCCGCGTTCTCACCCCAACCACCCCCGGTAGCCCGGTTCCTGACCCTCGACGAGGGATGTCGGTCGGTCCGGTCACCGCTCATGCGGCAGGCTTCGCCACTCACTCGCAGGCTCGCCGCCACCGCAGGCCGAATCGGGTTCACTTTCATTCGGGACCGCGGGTCCGCCTCCGGTTGCTCCCCACCCCGCCTCGCGACGACGCAGTTGCCTTCGGCTGCTCTCCCGTTGCTCGTCTCGGGAGGACTCAGACTCTCACTGGTTGGTTTCATGTA